>JAVVFB010000023.1:0-21356 GCA_032251095.1 Roseovarius sp.
AAAAGAGCCTCTGAACCAACACAATGCCCCCGCACAAAGCGGCGATACCGCTGATCTGTGCATATTGTTGGGCTTGTTCAATGGAGAGGCGCATTTGCAAGAACAGCTGGACAGCTATCTTGCACAGACCCATGACACCTGGCTTTTGATAGCCTCCGATGACGGATCAAGCGACGCCAGCGTCTCTATTTTCAACCGCTTCAAGGCTGGGCATCCCGACCGGCACATCCTTTTGCAAAAGGGCCCTCGCAAGGGGTTCGTACGCAATTTCCAAAACCTGATTTCCAACACCCCACCGCATGCAAGATATGCGGCATTATCTGATCAGGATGATGTTTGGTTTCCTGACAAGTTGGAACGCGCCGTCACGTTGCTTGATAAAGTGCCACCGACGTGCCCCGCGATCTATTGCGCCGCGACACTGATTTGCGATGATGCCTTGCGTCCCTTGGGTAAGTCGGCGCGGTTCCGGCGCAACCCGGATTTTCGCAATTCTCTGGTGCAATCCATCGGGGGTGGCAACACGATGGTCCTCAATCGGGCAGCGATAGATCTGGCCACCTCTGCCGCGGCCGACGGCCCAAGCCACGTTGCCCATGACTGGTGGCTCTATCAGCTGATCACCGGATGCGGTGGCAAGGTATTGCGCGACCCTGAACCGGTCTTGCGCTACCGACAGCATCACAACAACCTGATCGGGGCGAACGTGACAGTGCGCGGGCGGCTTATCAGGCTATTTGCGGTCATGGGTGGTCGATTTCGGCGCTGGAACGAAACAAGCCTCGCGGCAATTGAACCTTCGTCGCATCGCTTCACCCCACAGGCCCGCGCAACATTGGCGCATTATCAAGCAGCACGCCACGGCACGGCCTTGACGCGTCTGCGCAACCTGCGCGCCTCTGGTGTTTACCGACAAAGCAGCATTGGCACGTTGGCGCTTTATTTTGCCTGCGCATTGGGTCGCCTTTGAATCTCTCGGCTATTGCGCGGCAACTGCCGCAGCAATATCGCGGATCACATCGTGTAAGACAGACTCGTCTTCGCTTTCGCCCATTACCCGGATCAGTGGTTCTGTCCCGGACTTGCGGATCAATAACCGCCCGCCTTGCCCCAATCGATTTTCGCCGTCGGCGATTGCCGCTTTAACAAGTGCTGTGCTTAGCGGGTCATTACCCGGCGCATAACGTACATTTTCAAGCAGTTGCGGGATCGGCTCGAAACTACGCGCAAGCTCGCTGGCCTTGCGTCCTGTCGATTTCATACGGGCCAGCACTTGCAGCCCTGCAACAAGACCATCCCCCGTGGTGGCGAAGTCGGTCATCACGATATGACCCGACTGTTCCCCGCCCAGATTAAATCCGCCATTGCGCATTGCCTCGACGACATAGCGATCCCCGACCAAAGTGCGCTTAAGAGCGATACCCCGGCCCTGCAAATAGCGCTCAAGCCCCAGGTTCGACATGACGGTTGTCACCAATGTGTTGTGCTGCAACCGTCCGGATTGCGCCCAATCGGTTGCCAACATCGCCATCAGCTGATCGCCATCCGCAACCCTGCCCGTTTCATCCACAAGGACAATCCGGTCGGCATCACCATCCAGACATATTGCAACATCTGCCTGATGCTCGCGCAAGGCGTTTATAGCTGCTTCAGGATGTGTAGACCCGCATTCGGCATTGATATTGTAGCCATTGGGGCTCACGCCGATCGAAATGACCTCGGCCCCCAACTCCCACAGGATTTCCGGCGCGGCCTTGTAGGCGGCCCCATTGGCGCAATCCAGAACCACCTTGAGACCATCCAAACGAATCCGGCTGGCAATTGTTGTCTTGGCATATTCAACATATCGCGCAGCCGCATCATTGAGCCGCGTCACACGCCCCATATCCTCTGCATCGACGGATGATAATTTCTGGCCCATGAGAACCTCGATTTCCGCCTCCGCAGAATCCGACAACTTGTACCCATCAGGGCCGAAAAACTTGATCCCGTTGTCATGATGCGGATTATGACTGGCAGATATCATCACACCAATGTCCGCCCGCATCGAATGGGTAAGTCGCCCGACCGCAGGCGTCGGTACCGGTCCAAGCGCGAAAACATCCATCCCCGCCGCCGTGAACCCTGCCGTCAGCGCATTCTCAAGCATATAGCAGGACCGCCGCGTGTCTTTCCCGACCACAACCCGGTGGCGCTTGTGATCAGAGTTGAAATATTGCCCAACAGCGGTGGCCAATTGCACGACCTCTGCTGCGGTCAATGGCGAAACATTTGCACGACCCCGCACGCCATCAGTGCCGAAAATATTGCGCTTCATACTTTGTTCCACCCATAAAATTCAGACACTTACCGCCAAACCTGCGGCGGCTACGCGTCAGACTGGCCTATAAATGCCAATCACCCTCATTAATCGCGTATCACCATCACGTCATTGTACATCATGGTCTGAAGCGCGAGATAGCGGAACTTCCAAGGGTGCGCGAGGCACATCTCGTTCACGGCACGGGCAACGCCACAATGGAACATGCTGGTCGCGGACCAAACGGCATAGTCATTGAAAATGATGGCGCCCCCTTTCTTCATCTTGGGAAGGGTCGCCTCGATATCCTTGACCACACCCGAGTATTCGTGATCCCCGTCGATATAGACCATATCGAAATACTCATCCGGCATTTTCTTCATGATCGAAGAGCTGTCCCCAACATGGGTCTTGATCCGGTTGCTGCCAGATGAAAGCTCATCCCGGATTGTCGGGTTCACAAGCCGTGAGATGTCAATATCAAACAAATGAAGTTTCTCGGGGTTACAGCGCGTCAGTATCTCAAGCGAAAAATCACCGCGATCAACGCCAATCTCAGCCATCACACCGCCCTTCGCAACCTTGTCCAACAAGGCATAGCGGTTTGAAAGAACTTCACAGCCCTCCAGTTTATGAGCGGGCAATTCCGGCGCAGGATGGTGATACCTGCCCTTGGCCTTATGAAACTCTTTAAGCGCCTGCGAGAAGGCACGGCGCTTCCTTTCGACATCTTCGAAGGTGATTTTCTTTTGGGCTTCCATGCTTCTCTTACTCTTACAACTTCATAAGTCTTTGGGCAAAGTTCTCTACATCGTATAACCGAACCCGATCTTTAAGTTCCTGACGCGCTTCTTCTAAATCTGCTTTATTCGCAAATGCAACGACCGCAGCCATCGCATCACGCATATCATTATACACATAGGGTGAAAACAAGGATCGCGATCCGGGCCAATCATGGACAACGGGCAAACACCCGGACGCCATGCCTTCAATCACGGACGTATGGCATCCTTCACTGTCAGAACTGGATAGAATTGTCCCGACACCGCGGTACCATTCCTCCATATCTCCACCCGCCGGATCGAACCGGATCGCAGCGGCAAGATCAGTATCCTCAAAAATACGCCGAAACAGGGCCTCGAATTTCGAGCGTTCTTCATCCGCGCTGTTCCATGCCCACGAAATTTCCCAGGGCATGGCGCTGCGCACAGCCATCCGAAACCGTGGATCCTTGGCGCGCAACGCGGCAAAAAACTCTACGGCACGGTCAAACCGCTTGTGCTCGAATGGATTGATCCCCACGAGGCCGACCGTAAACCGCGCCTCAGGCAGCTTGGGGCGCTGCAATTCATGCCAGTCGATATATTGCGGAATGACATGAATGCGCTCTGGCTTTACGCCGTGCTTTTCAATCATCTGATCACGAAACCAGTCGGATACCACGATCAGGGCGTCAACATTGCCCCAGTTGACCCGCCCCGGAAAACCCCGAAACGCTTCAAACCGATGCAAGCGCACAATCAACTTGGTCCCTGGGCGTTTGTTGTTGCTGTGCCAAACAGCGTTCTCACAGCACCATTCGCAAAATATCGTGTCGATCGCTTCAGGAACCTGCGGGCGGCCTTCGGGTTTGACGGTGCTGACCCATGTTTCCCACTTCAGATCGACCTTGGCATCGCTGCGGACGCGATCAACGAATTGGCGCAGGAATTTACGCTCATGCGTGGGGATCAGTATCCGGCGTTCGGTCGCGCTCAGGGTCGACGCCTGTGTCGAGTAGCCCCGGATCGCCTCACCAAGCCTGTCTGACAGCGCTTCGGCAGAAAACCCTGCCGCTATTTTGGCAATTCTTGATTGGGCATTTTCATAATCCGGCGTGCCCCGGCTGCGCATGAACGCAAGCACTCTCGCCGAGATATCCTCGCCGGTGATATCCACATAATAAGGATAATCATCGCCGAACAACGATCTGTTCAACGCCGTGTCATTCAGGATCGGCGGGACGCCCAAAGTACAGAACTCGACGATTTTTGTCGAGATTTCTATCACGTCATCATAAAGGTCATGTCGCAAGCAAAAGGCAAAATCGGCCTGCCCCATCAACGCCTTGGCCTCCTCATGGGGTAGGTTCGACACCAAGCTGACCCCGGATAAAAGCCCTTCTGCCACGCTGGCGCGGAACCCATCCATCTTTTTGAAGAAGTCTCTGTTGCGCGCGCGATATGTATCTTTTCCCGCGATCAGGCTTACCGCAAGGTCCGGCTCTTCGGCGACTTGTGCACAAACCTCGATCAGCCAATCAAAACCGTAATGCAGGTCCACCTTGCCGGAATAGCACAGGACAGACCTCCCTTTTTTAGGCCGCGGCGGTGTTCTGGTCTGAAACACGATCGGAGGCACAACATGCACGACATTGGCCGGATAATCGCAAAGCGATTCCAGCGCTCGCTTGGCCGTATCACTTTGCACCACAACCGAGGCATGCACCTGACGCGAGCGCGAAATCCATTCAGGAACGGGCATTGACACATCCACAATCACGCTTGGCGCGTAGGCCACAACCCGATATCGGAAACGCTCTTCACCCAGCAGGCTCTCCAAATACTGTTCACCGCGGATAAAAATCTTGTCGAACCGGCCGTTTTTTTCTTCCCAGGCCGATATCACGTCGGCCACGGTTTCCCTGCGCAATTGCGTATCCACGAGTCCGGCGGTCTGTAGCAAATGTGACGCATCAGCTATTTCGATGTTTTCCGGCACTTCCTGCGCCAGGATCGGGTTTTCAAGCCGATGGGTCAGGACCAAGGTGGTCTGGAAGTCCTGCTGCAATGACAAAAGCTTGCACACATTCAACAACCAGATCGTAGAGCCATCAATCAAATTGAAATTCTGTTCTGCAAGGATGGCGATCTTCATTCCGCAATCTCCTGCAATGCCACGCCGGTTTGCGGGTGGATTTCTTCCATCACGGCGCGCACGGTCCGAAAAAGCGGCGCCTTTGAACGGTAGACCGGGCCAACCACCTGAATGTGCCACCCCCGATCAAGAGCAATAGAACACGCATTCATGATCTGCCGGTTCAACCGCATGTTCTGGATCGACCAAAGGCCTTCCCATTCTCCGGGTTCGGCCGCTATCCCGACCCAGTCGATTATAAACCGACCGGGACTGCCGGTTGCAAGTTCCGGCAACAGGTTTGCGCGGGTAAGTACAGTCTGGGCCACGTTCTGTCCAAGATGCGCGCAGGGCCCGATTGTCAGCACCCGTTCATCCTGCGGTGCCACGCCCAGCGCAACCTGAGGAATGACGCTGGCGTCAAACCACCCTTTCTTTCCCATGGGCTCTTGGTTTTCCGGCGTACCCAACTCACCCAATACATCCTTGATGGACGTATCCTTCTGCGCCACAGTTCTGAGGGCGCGCGACATTGGCTGAATGCGCAGTCCCCATTGCACGGCGGGCTTGAGACTGTTCATCGTTGCCGGGTGCCCGCCTTTAAGCAAGGTTTCCCGCACCATGGCGGCAAGTGTTTCGATATCACCCTCGGGGAACAGACTGCCGTGGATATCTTCGGCAATTTCATCCAGTGGCGGCATGTCCGTCATGAAAACAGGGACACCATAGGTTGCCGCCGCATAGGGTTTAAGCGGCGCCACAAGCTCGGTCATCGTTGTCCGGCATCGAGGCATGATCACAGCGTCAAGCATGCTGTAATAGGCACCGATCTTGTCCTGAGCGACCTGCGGGACAAAATGCACAAAGCCCTGCAACCCAAGCTCCCTCACCTCAGCCCGCAACCGCGTTTCAGTCGGCGCCGCCTGCTCAGATCCGATCAGCCCCTTGGGGGCGCTCGATCCAACAACCAGCAAGCCGACATCCAGTTGATCCGCCCGCAAGCGCGCAATCAACTTCAAAAGGTCCGAACACCCTTCGTACTCGTTCAGCGAACCGACATACCCCAACAAATGCTGCGACTGACAGCCCACGGTTTCGCGCGTAATCCCCTTTGGGATTGCGCGGGGCTTCGAAACGCCGTTCGGCACCAGAAAAACCTTTTCGGCCTCGACGCCGCGCCGCAAAAGCTCTTCGCGCATCGCCCGGTTCAGGGTAAAAACGACCTCGGCCTCGCGCGCGATCCGCAATTCGGCATCTCGGCTCAATGCATAATCGTCGGTTTGTGCATATCCTTCGTCGCACGCGGCGCGCGACATCTCCCAGAAACCGCGCTGTTCGTAAAAGAAAGGCACCCCCCAACGGCGCGCGGCGTATTGCGCAGGCTCGGCATTTTCCCAGTTTGACACGGCCATAACGGCCCCGGGCCGAAACACCTCGAACGCCGCCATCAAGACGCGCTCGGCCTCGCGAAGCCTGGCACGGCGGTTCATGGCCGCCTCGACATGCATGGGCAGGAAAATGTACCGCACCCCGTCGACCACCTGTTCTGACGGCACCACGGTTTTGGCCGAAAAGCCCTCTATGTCCCAAGGCCGACCCGGACGGTTGATCACCAAAACATCGTGCCCTTCGGCACCAAGCGCGCGGGCCACCTCATGGGTGCGTACCGCATATCCATCACTGGAATAGGGAAAGCTATGGTTGACGACATACGCGACGCGCTTGGGGAAATGCCATTTTGACACGGGATTACTCTGCGCCACGTCTCATCCCTTTTCTGAACTATCGGCTTGCGCGCCCAGTCTGACCAATCTCATGCCCCATCCCCGTGCAGCATCCCCGGCCGAATAGAGCGACCCTCGGAACGCCCGTACATCACATAATGGACCAAGGGATTGATCCCGCGCGCCGCGATGTCGGGATATAAGTGCAAGTAATGCCTGATATCAAAATAAGGTCCTGGATCGCGCTGTTCGACCATGCCAAACTTCAAAAAATGATCCACCGGATCAATCCCGGCCTTTGCAACATCTTCATTGGCTTCAAGGTACCATTCCGGATCAAACAAGCCGCTACCGCGAATGATATCGCGCTCCAAACGTCGGTTGATTCGGGGGAAAACCCGCCCCAAATACCGTGAAAACCACCATCTCCTGCCGGGGACCAACATCACGACGGGGGGGGCCGCGCGCAGCACCTTCATCTCTTGGGATAGAGTGAGATTTTCCAAATACAGGGCTTCGACCCTGGCCTGCATCCCGGCAAGCACCTCAGGTAAGTCGGAAAAGCTGGGGTTCTGACGCGTATCTCTATTCATATGAAAGATCCATGAAGGTGATATCACTTCAGAAAGTTATCTAACAGGCAAATGCACAGGGTTAAATGACCTTGATTTCCCTGATTGTAAAGTGCGACTCTCGACCACCAGAGGGGACACGACCGTCGTGCCGGAGTTCCAGCACGCCGCCCGTCGGCCGCATGAGACGTCTTGGAGATTTCCCCTATGGCCAAGTGCCAACCCGGCTTTTTTGATCCTGATTGGTATCTTGCGGTTTATCCGGATGTCGCTCAATCCGGTATGACGCCGCTTCGCCATTTCAGGCGCTACGGGCACGCTGAGGGGCGCTTGCCCTGCTTTTTGACCGCAACATTCCGGGAACGTGACCTGCGGTGGGGGTTTTTAGAGGACCCGGATCATGCCCTTGCGCAAATGCGTGAAACGCAAGAGCCCGGCAATCGCCTCCATGCCACTCTCGCCTGCGCCAGGGTTGCGGCACGGCACACAGACTGGAACACCGCGCATCATCTTCTGAACGCCCTTGACCCCAAAACGGACCTCATTGCGAACACCTGCCAACCCGACCCGGCCCTGCTCGCCATCGAGGCCGCCGTGGTCACCGGGCATTTCGCACGCGCGCGAACCATTTTGACCTCGGCGCGCAAAATATTTGGCCCGCTGCCTGACCTGTTTTTGGCAGATGCAAACATTCACTGTGCCGAACATGGCCCGGATCGCGCATGGCAGCGCAGCATTGCAAGACTATACAGGCGGCACTGGCTTGTTGGCTTATCGGTCAAGGATGGCCCCCAACCGGCTTTTGACCGGCTGCACCCGGCCCAAAGCCCCCGCCCCACAGGCCGCACAGGCCGCACAGGCCGCACAGGCCCTTTGGTCAGCGTCATCATGCCCGCCCGCAATGCGGCGACCACCATCGACACGGCTTTGCGCAGCCTGGCCGCCCAAAGCTGGCAAAACCTCGAAATTCTGGTCGTTGACAACGGATCCAAGGATAACACGCGCGAGATCGTCCGAATTTGGGCCGCGCGAGATAACCGAATTCGCCTTCTGGACGGAAGCGCCGAGCCGGGTGCCTATTGCGCCCGCAACATCGGGGTCGCCGCCGCCTGCGGGGAATACCTGACCGTTCTAGATGCCGATGATTGGGCGCATCCTGCCCGCATTGCCTTGCAAACCAAGGCCCTTTTGCGGTCCCCGGATCACGCGGCGTCAATGTCAAATTGGGTGCGGGTCACGCCAGAGTTGCGTTTTACACGATGGTGGCAGGATGCCGGCCACATCCACCCCGATATCTCTTCGCTGATGGTGCGCGCCGAGGTGCGTGAAACCCTGGGGTTCTGGGACCGATCCCGCGTCGGCGCCGATACCGAATACCATGATCGCATCCTTGCCCGTTTCGGACCAAGTGCCGTGATCGAGGTTGCGCCGGGCGTTCCGCTGAACATGGGTCGGCTGCACGGGCAGTCCCTGACCCAAGACCCGGCCACAGGCATTGAAAGCCAGGTCTTTGGTGCGCGGCGCAGCTATGCAATGGCGGCTCGCCGCTGGCATCGCCGCGCATCGGGGCAATTGCACTTGGCACAATTTCCGGCGCGCCGGCCATTTAACATTCCGCCTGCGCTGGCCCTGTCCGATCCCGCCGCAATCCCGACACCTGAAACATGGTATGAACATACCGACCTTCTGGACGAAGCCTGGTATTTGCGCAGCTATCCGGATCTGCGTCAGATTGATGCGGATGCAATCACGCACTATGTCATCAAGGGCGCGGGCGAAGGCCGTGACCCCGGCCCGGATTTCAGCACGACCGGCTATGCCATGACACAAGACCTGCGCCCGGATCAAGCTTTGCAACACTACCTGAGCAAGGGGCGCACAAATGGTGCCCCCGCTCTTCCTGTGTGGCAAGGCGCCCTTGCCGCACCGGCGTCTGGACGGCATCTTTTGGTCTTTGGCCATCAGGCCAATGCCGAGCTCTTTGGTGCGGAACGCTGCCTGCCTCAATTGCTTGCGCGGGCCATCAAGGCCGGCTTTACACCCTCAGTTGTTCTGCCCCGGATCATGAACGCCGCCTACCTGGAAACCCTGCGCGCCCTGAGCTATCGGGTGCACGTGCTGCCCTATGGCTGGATTTACGGTGGCGTGGCCCCGGACCCCAGAACCATCGACAGGCTGACGCGTCTGATCCGCGATCTGGATATCGCAGCGGTGCATCAAAATACCGTCGTTTTGGATGCACCCCTTCGCGCCGCAAAGGCCGCAGGGGTGCCGGTTGTCGTGCACGCCCATGAACTACCACACACCGACCCGCGGCTGTGCTTTGATCTGGGCCTGTCCGCTGAGGAATTGCGGGCGCATATACTGTCCTATGCCACCCGGTTCACTGCGAACTCGCAGGCCGTTATGGATTGGCTTGACGTGCCGACAGAGCGCATTGATCTCGTGCAAAATCAAGTCGAGCCAGAGTTGGCCAAACTGCCCTTTGAACCAACCACACCGCTCCGGATCGCCTTGATTGGAAGCCTGACAGCCCGCAAAGGCATTGCAGATTTCATTGCCGTCGCGCGCGCGTTTTCTCGCATGGGCGGGCGCGCGGAATTTCGCCTTATCGGGTCCACATCCCACGATCTGGACCGGCTGACGCCCCTCCCCGACAACATGCGCCACATGGGCTATGCGCCCAGCCCGACCGCAGCCATCGCCCAGGCCGATATCGTCCTGAGCCTGTCCAAAGTCGCCGAAAGCTATGGTTTGACCGTGCTGGAGGCCCTGACCGCCGGTCGGCCGGTTCTGTGCTATGACAGGGGCACTCCACCCGATCTTGTCGGGCGCGATCAGAATGCAGGCCGTATTTTGCCACCCGACGATCCCACCGCCGTTGCCCGCGCCCTTTTTGACATGGTGAAGGCCGATCCATCGCTTGCCATGGCTTCAGAGGCGGCGCGCAAACGGGGGGCATTGATCAGCCAAAACATGGAAATGCAATTTTCCGAAGCTTTTTTCGTTCCGCGTTGACCCAAAGCCGGAAGAGAGCGCGTCATATTTCAGGTTGCAATCACACCAGTTTTCATTAACCAACGGCACAAATAATCCGGCATAAAAGTGAGAACGTTTTGAAAATTCTTGTTGTTTTTGGAACTCGACCTGAAGCGATCAAAATGGCGCCGGTGGTCAAACGCCTGCAAGAAACGCCTGGTTTGACAACGCATGTCTGCGTGACCGCGCAGCATCGCCAAATGCTGGATCAGGTTTTGAACCTGTTTGACATCGAGCCGCAATTCGATCTCAACATCATGAAACCAGGGCAGGATCTGACGGATATCACAGCAAATATATTGCTGGCGCTTCGCGACATCCTGAAAGATGGCGGATATGATCGCCTGCTTGTGCATGGCGATACAACCACAACAATGGCAGCATCCCTTGCGGCTTTCTATGCGCAGGTCAGCGTTGGCCATGTCGAGGCAGGTCTTCGAACCGGCGACATTTATGCCCCTTGGCCCGAAGAAATGAACCGCTCAATCGTCGGACGCATCGCGCAAATCCACTATGCCCCGACAGAAACCGCCCGCAAGGCGTTGCTCGCCGAGAACGTGCCGGACGCGCAAATCCTTGTGACTGGAAACACGGTCATTGATGCCCTGCAGGATGTTGTCGCGCGCTTTGATACGGACTCCTCTCTGGATGCCGAAATGCAGGCCCGGTTTCCCTTTCTTGACCCGAACCGCCGCATGGTCCTGGTTACCGGTCACCGCCGCGAGAATTTCGGCCAGGGGTTCGAGAATATCTGCCAGGCCCTGAAACAGATCAGCGCCGAAAGCGATGCGCAGATCGTCTATCCTGTGCACCTCAACCCCAATGTGCAAGATCCTGTTCGGCGCATTCTAAGCGATGCCACGGATGTGCACCTTATTGACCCTCAAGATTATCTGCCGTTCGTCTGGCTGATGAAACGCGCCTATATCATCATCACCGATTCAGGCGGTGTTCAGGAAGAGGCTCCGTCACTGGGCAAGCCCGTTCTTGTTATGCGCAACACCACCGAACGCCCTGAGGCGGTTGCCGCTGGCACTGTCCGGCTGGTGGGGACAGACCCCCAAGTTATCCGGAACGAGGCCCTGAAACTGTTGCATGACAAAACGGCACATGCCGAAATGGCGCGCGCAACAAACCCCTATGGAGACGGAAAAGCGGCCATGCGCATCGCCGCATCTCTGGCTGCACTGGCCTGACCCCAACCGGATTGATTTCCAAAGGAGCAAATGATGTTTGATCGAATTTCCATGATTGGGCTGGGCTATATCGGTTTGCCCACCGCGGCGCTTTTCGCCGCCCACGGCAATCGCGTGATCGGTGTGGATGTAACCCAACATGTTGTTGATACGATCAATGCTGGTAAAATCCATATTGTAGAACCAGAGCTTGACGGTATCGTCCACAAGGCCGTGACAGAGGGCATGTTGCATGCAACCCTGTCGCCAGAACCTGCCGATGCCTTTATCATCGCCGTTCCGACGCCCTTCAAAGAAGGTTATCAGCCTGACCTGAGCTATATCCACTCGGCTGCAAATATGATCGCTCCCGTCCTGAAAAAGGGCAATCTGGTGATCCTCGAAAGCACCTCGCCGATCGGCGCAACACAGCAGATGGCCGAATGGTTGGCCGAGGCGCGCCCCGACCTCAGCTTTCCGCAAGACGCAGGCGATGACGCCGACATTCAGGTGGCCCATTGCCCCGAGCGGGTTTTGCCCGGTCATGTTGTGCGCGAACTTGTTGAAAACGACCGCATCATCGGTGGCATGAGCATGCGCGCCACTGAAATGGCCACCGCCATGTACAAACTGGTCGTAAAAGGCGATTGCATCGCCACCGACGCCAAGACCGCAGAAATGTGCAAACTGGTTGAAAACAGCTCACGCGATGTGCAGATCGCCTTTGCCAATGAGCTCAGCATTATTTCCGACAAATTCGATATCGACGTTTGGGAGTTGATAAGCCTGGCCAACCGCCACCCGCGCGTGAATATCCTTCAGCCCGGTGCCGGAGTTGGCGGGCATTGTATCGCCGTGGATCCATGGTTCATCGTCGCCTCGGCGCCCGATGAGGCCAAGTTGATAAAGGCCGCCCGTGAGGGCAATGACGCCAAACCCGATTGGGTTCTGGGAAAAGGCCGCGACGCCATCATGGAGGTTCTCGCAACAGACCCGTCGCGCGCGATGAAAGACGTCAAGGTCGCGTGTCTGGGCCTTGCTTTCAAACCGGACATTGATGACCTGCGCGAAAGCCCCGCACTGGGTATCACCGAAAAATTCGGCAAGTTGGGGTGTCAGGTGTTGGCCGTTGAGCCACACATCGAAAAACTTCCCGCCAAGCTGGGCGATCTTCCGATCACGTTGACCCCTCTGGATCAGGCCCTCGCAGAGGCCGATGTCATCTGTGTTCTGGTCAAACACTCGGCCTTCATAAACATCAAAGCGACGCTGCCTGCCACAGCAAAGCTGGTAGACGTTGTCGGTCTAGTGGCTGCCAAAGTCTGAAAATGTATGAGCTTGATGAACTCAAGGTACCGCACAAGTTCTTGGATCGACGGTCTGACAAGCTTGTGTGCTTCCTCCCAAATGTACGAACAGGACCTCCGAACCCCTATTTTGGACGTCTGGGGTGGGGTCAAAAACTTCCCGATTTTGACGTTTTATACCTAGCAGACCCTTTTCGCGATGCGAATGAACCGCAGGACCTGTTCGGTTCGTGGTTTGTGGGACCAGATGGGCATTCGATCCTTCCTCAAATAGGCAAGATTCTCCATAAGTTTCGAACCCGGAAGTGCTATCGCGACGTCATAGTTTATGGCAGCTCCATGGGGGGATACGCAGCTTTGGCTTTAGGTCTCATAACACCAAATATCCGATCAATTGCTGAGTGCCCTCAAATTTATCTCGATAAGCATCCTGTAAGTCGCCATCTACTTGAAACACATTGTGCGGGGCTTGCGCCAAAAAGCATTAATACTCTTGAAGAGCTGGCGGCCCAAAGCGACCAAAGCATCGGGCGAATTAGTATATTTCTAAGCATACACGACACCCACCATGTCGAGAGACACATTCTTCCGTTCATGGAACGGCTACAAACGCTTAACCCTCTCAAAAATATGACAATTACCTTTTTCTCCAATAGTACCTATAAAACAGGTCATGTCGCGATGAGTTTTGAGGACGCGGCGCACACACATCATTTGTTTAGCTAGAGCATGTCGAGTGAATGCGAATGAACGCGACATGCTCTAGACACGGGCGTATGCGTCTACATACCGCTGAATGTCATCCTCGCCCAAATAACCGCCGGTCTGGACTTCGATAAGGACCATTGGCACTTTGCCAGGGTTTTTCAGACGGTGCATTTCCCCCAAAGGCACATAGACAGACTGATTTTCCGACACCAGAGTTTCCTTGTCCCCAATGGTCACCAGAGCGGTGCCTTCTACCACAATCCAATGCTCTGCACGGTGGTGATGACTTTGTAGGCTCAGCGCCGCACCTGGATCGACAACAATGCGTTTAACCTGAAAGCGGGCGCCCATCGCAAGGCTTTCAAACCAGCCCCAGGGGCGGTGATCTTTCGGAAACTCTTCGGCTTGCCGTGCATTTCTGGATTTCAGCGCCTGCACCACCTTTTTGACGTCCTGCGTGCGCGACATATCCGCCACAAGCACCGCGTCAGGCATGGCAACCACCACAAGATCCTTCAGCCCCAGCCCAACCACAACTTGATCCGCGCTTTCGGCGCGCAAAAGGCAGTTTTCACATTCCAGCGCAACGACCGGACCTGTTGAAACCACGCCGGTCGCATCCGCTTTGCCGTGATCGTGAACGGCCTCCCAACTGCCCAAATCAGACCAGGCACCAGAAAACGGCACAACGCTCAGATTGCCCGCATGCTCCATGACCGCATAGTCGAGGGAAATATCCTCAACCTCTTGCCAGGCAGCGGAATCCAGCCGCAAAAACCCTAGATCGGCCCGCGCCGCCCGAACCGCGTCGCGCACTGGCGGCACAAGTTTAGGCGCATACGCATCAAAAGCCTCTAGAATAGAGCGCGCTGAAAACAGGAATATACCCGAGTTCCACAAATATCCGCCGCTTTCCAACATCGCCTCTGCGCGGTGTTGGTCTGGTTTTTCCACGAACTGTTTAAGTGCAACCGCCTCACCAGACCCATCAGGCACCGAACACAGCTGCAAATACCCATAGCCCGTTTCCGCACGCTCGGGCCTTATCCCGAAAGTCACCAATTCGCCATAATCCCTCACCCGTTGCAGGCCTGTATTCACGGCCGCATGAAATACGCGGGTGTCGGGAACCACATGATCGGAGGGCGCCACAAGCATCACGGCCTCCGGATCCTGCTCAAACAGAAACAACGCCGCAGCCAATACGGCCGGCGCGGTATTCTTTCCTTCCGGCTCGATCAGAACGGCCCCCGGATCAATCCCGATATCCCCAAGCTGATGCGTGACGATAAATCTGAAATCTGAACGTGTGATCAATGTAGGCGCCTCAAATGAAACGCCATGTCCTGCATCGGTTAACCTCGCAGCACTCGCTTGAAACAAGGTCTGATCGCCGAGGAAAGGAACAAACTGCTTGGGGTATTTTCCGCGAGACAGTGGCCAAAGACGGGTTCCGACCCCTCCGCACAAGATCACAGGATATACACCAGCCACTTAATTCGCCCCTTCCATCACATTGCATTTCCCCTACTGCCTTGGAGAGGAAATACTGACGACCTATTATGAAGAATTGGCGAAAAAATGGCAGGAAGAAAATTTGAATCAAATGTTTCCAACACGAAACCTTTAAACCGCCGTCAACCGTCGAACCGAGCGTCCAAGGCAATCTCGGCCCTCTGAAACCGTTTCCCTGACCTGAATGCGATTGCCTTCGCCGCGGGCTTATTGAAAGATGTGGCACCAAAGGCGCGCTGTCGAAACCCGCAAGAGAGCCCATACAAAGGAACCTTCTGACATATGCAGATTGCAGCCACAGCCCTGCCCGAAGTGCGCATACTGACGCCAAAACGGTTTGGCGACGAAAGAGGGTTCTTTGCAGAAACCTGGAACAAACGAGACTTGGCAGGTCACGGTATCGACGTTGCGTTCGTACAAGACAATCATTCCATGTCCTCGCAGGTTGGCACGGTGCGGGGATTGCATTTTCAGGCCCCCCCCTTTGCGCAGGACAAGCTCGTGCGCTGCGGGCGGGGGCGGCTTTTTGACGTTGCTGTGGACATTCGCCGTGGATCTCCACGATATGGCCAATGGGTTGGCGTCGAACTCAGCGCGAAAAACGGTCGGCAGCTGTTCATCCCCGCGGGGTTTGCCCATGGGTTTGTGACGCGCGAACCCGACACCGAGATTGTTTACAAATGTTCTGATTATTACGCTCCGGATGCAGAGGGGGCGGTCCTGTGGTCAAGCTGCAAGATTGATTGGGGCTTGGGTGGCGATGCAATCCTGAGCGGCAAAGACAGCATGGCTCCAGCCCTTGCCGATTTCGTCAGCCCCTTCACATGGGAGGGTGCGCCATGAAGCTTTTGGTCACCGGCGGGGCCGGATTTATCGGATCGGCCGTGGTCCGCCTTGCCATCGCGCGGGGGCATGAGGTGGTCAATCTCGATGCGCTCACCTATGCGGCCTGTCTTGGCAATGTCGCCTCGGTCTCAACGGTGCCGGGCTATGTTTTTATCAAGGCCGACATTCGGGATTCCAATGCGTTAGAGACTGTTTTTACCGATCACAAACCAGATCGGGTGATGCATCTGGCCGCCGAAAGCCACGTGGATCGCTCCATTGATGGCCCGGATGCTTTCATCCAGACCAATGTGACCGGCACCTACACCCTGTTGCAGTCTGCACGCACCTATTGGGAGGCACAGGATCGTCCGCCCGGCTTTCGGTTTCATCACATATCCACAGACGAGGTATACGGGTCTCTGGGCCCGACCGGAAAATTTACCGAGACCACACCCTATGCCCCAAACAGCCCCTATTCCGCCAGCAAAGCCGCCAGCGATCATCTTGTAAGGGCTTGGGGCGAAACCTATGGGTTGCCGGTTCTGATCACCAATTGCTCGAATAATTACGGGCCTTACCACTTCCCGGAAAAGCTGATCCCGGTCGTGATCCTGAATGCGCTGTCCGGTCGGCCTATTCCGATCTATGGCGCGGGCGAAAATGTGCGTGACTGGCTTTACGTCGAAGATCATGCCGACGCACTGTTACATGTTCTGGAAAAAGGACAGGTCGGGCGCAGCTATAATATCGGTGGGGAAAACGAGGTGAGTAACCTGGAACTGGTCGGCATGATCTGCGCCATCCTGGACGAACAGCATCCCGGCAAACACCCCTATGGCGATCTGATCACATTTGTTCGCGATCGGCCTGGCCACGATGCGCGCTACGCGATTGATCCGTCGCGCATCCGCTCGGAACTGGGCTGGCGGCCCTCGGTGACCTTATCCGAAGGTTTGGCCAAGACTGTGCGTTGGTATCTGGAAAACACCGGATGGTGGCAGGCCCTTCTGTCGCGCGACGGCGTGGGCAAGCGTTTGGGAACAGGATGATTCTGGTTTTCGGCAAAACAGGTCAGGTCGCGCGCGAACTTGGGGTGCAGGGCGTCGGTCGCGTACGGGCGCTTGGGCGGGACGAGGCCGACCTTGCGAATCCTGCCGCCTGTTCGGCGCTGATTAAAGCCCTTGCGCCAACAGCAGTGATCAATGCCGCCGCCTTTACCGCAGTGGATCGCGCCGAGACAGAAGAGGCCCTGGCCACCCGTATCAACGGCCAGTCCCCCGGCGCAATGGCAGAAGCCTGTGCCGGTCTGGCCATCCCGTTTTGCCATGTGTCAACCGATTACGTTTTCGACGGATCAGGCACCCGGCCATGGTCAGAAACAGACCCTGTTCAACCCCAAAATGCCTATGGACGGTCCAAGCTGGCCGGTGAAACGGCAGTGCTTGGCGCCGGGGGTCAGGCCGCGATCCTGCGCACGTCCTGGGTGTTTTCCGCCCACGGCGCAAATTTTGTGAAAACCATGTTGCGCCTTGGGCAGACTCGTGATGCCCTTAACGTTGTCGATGATCAGATCGGGGGGCCAACCCCAGCGGCGGCAATCGCGGCGGCGCTGCTGGCCATGGTGCAGCACATGCAACAGGATGGAACGATCGGGGGTATTTATAACTTTTGCGGTGCGCCCGCGATAAGTTGGGCCGGTTTTGCACGTGAGATCTTTGCCAAGGCCGGACACAGTGTGGACATCACCGGTATCGCGACCTCTGACTATCCGACCCCCGCCAGTCGACCGCTGAATTCGCGGTTGAATTGCGCCAAGTTCGAGACTGATTTTGGTATAAGTCAACCGGATTGGCAAATTGGCCTGCAATCGGTTCTTGGCGACCTCGGGGCTCTCGCAACCTGACCCTCAAGACACCGCACCACGTTTGACAGGGTTGAAATCATGACGGATCCGCTCTTTGCAACGCCAAGGGGCCAACGGCACAAGTGCCCATTCACGCACGGTGCGACGGTCAAGTCGCATGCATTTGTGGCCATGCCGGATGTTTTCCTTTAATGAGCGATCCAAACCACAAGCAATGCAAGCCATCGCATAATGTAATGGCTTGAAATCAACGGTGTTTCAGATGATTGCCTCGATGTTGAAAAGGTATCCATACACATGATGAGACGTAAGGGCATCATATTGGCCGGTGGCTCTGGCACACGCCTTTGGCCGTTGACACAGGGTATTTCCAAGCAACTGATGCCGATCTACGACAAGCCAATGATCTATTACCCGCTTTCGGTTCTGATGCTGACCGGTCTTCAAGACATCGCCATCATCACCACACCGCAGGACCGGAATCAATTCTACAACCTGCTTGGGGATGGCGCGCAATGGGGATTGTCGCTTAGCTATATTGAACAACCTTCGCCGGATGGTTTGGCGCAGGCCTATCTTCTGGCGGCTGATTTTCTGGATGGCGCGCCCAGCGCAATGGTGTTGGGCGATAATATCTTTTTTGGTCACGGCCTGCCCGAGGAATTGGCCGCGGCCGATGCGCAACCCTCGGGTGGAACGGTGTTCGGTTACCGCGTGGCCGACCCCGAACGCTATGGCGTGGTGGATTTTGACGCCGACGGCACCGTCCGCAGAATCGTCGAAAAGCCCGCCGTCGCACCCTCGCGTTATGCGGTGACCGGGCTTTATTTCCTCGATGGCACAGCACCCCAGCGCGCCGCGAAAGTAACTCCGTCAGAGCGCGGCGAACTAGAGATAACATCACTGCTGGACATGTATCTTGCCGAGGATGCACTGAACGTGCGCACCATGGGGCGTGGGTACGCCTGGCTGGATACCGGCACCCATGGAAGCCTGCTGGATGCGGGCAATTTCGTGCGCACCCTGTCCGAACGTCAGGGTCAACAAATCGGAAGCCCCGATGAAATCGCCTGGCAACAGGGCTGGATCAGCGACGACGCCCTGCGCGCGCGCGCAGCCCTTTTTGGTAAAAACGCCTATGGTGCCTATCTCGACGGCTTGCTTGTCTGACGATCATTTTGGGGAGAAGTTGTTTTGAACAGCCTGGACAACGATTTAATCAAATCATTAAATGCAACTCCCGCAGGGCGAGGCGAGCTGTTCCTGAAACACGAGATTTGGGAGGCGGCCCATTTTCAGGCCGTTAAATTTGCGCGGCCGGTGGATTGGGGCGCCGATCCCCTGAACAACCGCAGTTGGGTTTTTCAATTGCATCGCCTGGCCTTCTTTGCGGATCTGTTGGCTTACGACAAGGAACATGGCGTTTCAGACGGGCTTGAGCTGTGCCTCGTGATCCTCAAGGATTGGTGGGACAAGTTTCAAGACCCCGCGCATACGCCGCCCATGGCATGGCATGACCACGGGACGGCACTGCGCGCTTTGGATGTGGTTGCGGTTCGGGCCGCGCTATCCAAGCAACGCGAAAAGGATCACGCGTTGCTTGGTGAAATTCTGCAAGCACATGCCCTTTTTCTGAGTAAGGACACCAATTATTCCAAGGGAACCAATCACGGGCTGGACCAATCCATAACGCTTTACCGATTAGCCGCCGAAGCAGAAAGCGCACCTTGGGCAGAAGGGCTGGCCCACTTGGCCGTCGATCGCATCCACCACGAAATCGACACCGCCTTTGCACCGGATGGGGGGCATCGGGAAAACAGCGTTGGCTATCATCAGTTCGGAGTGTCGCAACTGCTCAAGGTACGCAGTCTGATGGCACAATATGCGGATCTTGATTTGCCCCGCATCGACAAGCTTGAAGCCTTGATCGAAACGGCGACTGTGGTCCTTACCCAGATGCTTGGCCCCGATGGCAAAATGCCCCAGATCGGGGATACCGTCGTTCAAAGATTGCCCAATCTATTTGCCAACACCGACTTGCCGGATGCCTATCACAATTACCTCTATGCTCTGACGGCTGGGCGCAGCGGCCAACCACCCAAACGCACCAGCATGATCCTACCGCACTCGGGTTGGATTTCGCTACGTAATCATTGGAAAGACAAGACCGCCGTGCATCTGATGTCGCGGTGTGGTTATGCGTCGAACTATCACCGTCACGATGACGATCAGACATTCGTTTTAAAAGCACATGGTCAGGACTGGGTCGTGGATGGGGGATTGTACCAGTACACCGAACAAGATCCTTTCCGTAAATACCTGCGGTCTTATCGCGCCCATTCGATCACGGCACCGACGGGCGAAATTCCTACACGCAACCTGAAAGACTATGACGGCGGCAGCCGTATCGACAGTTGGAACGAAGCACCGGGCCGCAGCTACGTATCCACAAGTTCGCGGATTTTCCCCGGCCACGTTTCACGGCGCAGCTTTACCTTTGATGTCGACGCCACGACAGATGTGGCAGAGCTTACTCTTGTTGATCATGTGCGCCCGCTTGATGAGTCCGCCATAAAACGGCGACAACGTGCGCTGGACGAGACCGGCTATTGTTACACCAGCCGATTCATGTTCCCGCAGGATAAGACGGTTGATCTGTCTGAGGCCAATGACAAGGTCTTGGTGCGGGGGACAGGTATGGTCATGCAATTGGAAATCTTGGGTCAGGTGCATGGTATTTTCCTGAACAAGGGTGTCGAAGGTCCAGAGCCGGACGGTTGGCGCTCGACAACCTTTGCGACACTCGAACCAGCCTGGGCGCTTGAAATACGCCATGACACGTTAGATGTGGCAATCTCTTACCGGATCAGTTGGCAGCGCGGCTAAGAACGGCGCCATGCGCGACATTCTGCCGAATCTCAGGGGCCTTGATGGGCCCCGATGGCCTTTAACCAAGGCATTACGCGGGAATTTCACAACCCCGAAACAATCGCTGATAGAAGCTGCTTCAGAGACTCTCGCTGACATCGGGACGTATTTTCAGTATCAGTGACATACTAGCCGTCCCCGCCCTTTCTTGGGGTAAAACCTGCCCAAGTCCACTTGTAATTTTACTCGATTTTGGTGCAATACCCTAACAGAATTCAAGCCTGCCGTTTTGGGGAATGTCCCGGTCGATGTTGAACTTCTCGGAATGAAGGGTGGCGTTGCTCTCCCTGAGCCGTAGGCTCGGGGTGTTCAATCCAATGGAGAGCAACACCATGAAGAGAACTATCACGTCCCCGCTAGCGCTGGCCAGCACGGCCGAATTGACGGCGGCGGTTGAGGAGGCGCGCGACGAGGTCGGAGCGAGCTTCGAGCGCTTCTGCCTGATCGCCGGCCTGGCGAGTCTGACGCAGATGCTGGAGGAAGATGCGACGGCGCTGGCCGG
>JAVVFB010000240.1:0-4772 GCA_032251095.1 Roseovarius sp.
GGCGCGTCATGGGGCGCGTGGGCGCCCGGTTCCAGGCCCGTCTTGACCGACGCGTCTTTGATGCCGTGATTCGCAAATCCGCCGTCTCTCCGGATGCCAATACTGCCAGCGGTTTGCGCGATCTGGAAGCGGTTCAGCGGTTGATGACATCGCCGGTTCTGTTGTCGATCTTCGATATTCCCTGGACGCCGTTCTTTCTTGCCGCGATCTGGGTCTTTCACCCCTGGCTTGGGGTGCTCGCGATCCTGGGCGGGGTGGTGCTGATTTTGGTGACGATGGTCAACCAGATGGTGACGCGCACGCCCGTCAGCCGTGCCAACGGGGCGAGCGTTCAGGCCGAGGCGATCTCGGAGAAGCTGCGCAGCGAGGCCGAGATGGTTCAGGCCATGGGCATGCGCGACGCGGCCTTTGACCGCTGGCAGGTTGCACGCAAGGTGTCGCTGATCGAGACGATCCGCTCTGCCGATCTTGGCGGCAGCTTTACCACCACCACCAAGGCGTTTCGCCTGTTTCTGCAATCGGCCATGCTCGGGGTCGGGGCCTATCTTGTCATTCAGGGAGAGATGACCGCGGGCGGGATGATCGCGGGGTCGATCCTGTTGGGGCGCGCCCTTGCGCCGATCGAGCAGGCCATCGGGCAATGGGCTCTTTTGCAGCGCGCCACCAAAGGCTGGACCAGCCTTGCAGAGTTGCTCGCCACGGTGCCCCCCGAACACCCGCGCACCGCCTTGCCCAGCCCACGCGCCCTGCTTGAGATGCAACAGGTCACCATCGTGCCGCCGGGCGAGAAACAGGCGGCCCTGAAAACCGTCAGCTTCAAGCTTCAACCCGGCCAGGCCCTTGGTATCATCGGCACGTCGGGTGCGGGCAAATCGACCTTGGCGCGCGCCATCACCGGTGTCTGGCGCCCGGCGGGCGGCAAGATCAGGCTGGATGGCGCGGCGCTTGATCAATATGAACCGGCGGTTCTGGGAGAACATATCGGCTATCTGCCACAGCGGGTTCAACTTTTCGAGGGCACGATCGCCGAAAATATCGCGCGTCTGTCGCAAGAGCCCGATCCACAAAAGGTGGTCGAGGCGGCCAAAAAGGCGGATGCGCATGACATGATCCTCAAGCTGCCCGATGGGTATGACACCAAGATCAGCGCCAATGGCGGGCGCCTGTCGGGCGGCCAGATGCAGCGTATTGGCCTTGCACGCGCCATGTATGGCAATCCGGTCATTCTGGTTCTGGATGAGCCGAATTCGAACCTCGACAATGAAGGAAGCGAAGCGGTGAATACGGCGATCCGGGGCTTCAAGGAGGAGGGCAAGGCAGTGGTTGTCGTCGCGCATCGCCCGACCGTGATCAAGGAATGCGATCTTTTGCTGATGCTGGAGCACGGCGTGGTGCGCGCCTTTGGGCCGCGTGACAAGGTGTTGCAGGATGTGCTGCAAAACCACAAGCAGGTGACCGAAAAAGCCGGCGTGGGGGGCCTCCAATGAGCGCCCCATCCGAGGCCGCATGGTCAGCACGCACGCCCGTTCTGATCGGGCTCATCGGCCTGATCCTGTTGGTTGGGGGCTTTGGAACATGGGCCAGCCTGACCAAGATTTCCGGTGCGATCATCGCCAGCGGGCGCATCGAGGTCGATCAGAATCGCCAGGTGGTGCAGCATCCCGACGGGGGTGTCGTGGCGGCGATCAATGTGCAGGAAGGCGACGCTGTGACCGAGGGTCAGGTTCTGTTGCAACTTGACCCCACGCAATTGCAATCCACCCTCGCAATCACCGAAAATCAGCTTGCCGAACTGGTTGCCCGCCGCGGCCGGCTTGAGGCCGAGCGCGATGGACGCAGCGACATCCGCTTTGATCCGCTGCTGGCGGAGTTGGCCCAACGCCTGCCGGATGTGGTGGGGCTGATGGCCGGACAGGAAAACCTGCTGCGCGCGCGCGCCGAAACTGCCGTCGCCGAGATTGATCAGCTGCAAAAACGGCGCGGCCAAATCGCCAATCAGATCGAGGGCATCGCCGCCCAGCAGGTCGCGCTGGCGCGCCAACTGGAATTGATCGAACAGGAATTGCGCGATCAGCAATCGCTTTTGGATCGCGGTTTGGCCCAGGCCGGTCGGGTTCTTGCGCTGCAACGCGAACAGGCGCGCCTTACCGGATCGGTGGGCGACCTGACCGCGCAAAAGGCCCAGGCCGGGGGCCGGATCACCGAGATCGACCTTCAAATTCTCAAGCTGGGCTCGGATCGGCGCGAACAGGCGATCACCAATCTGCGCGATCTGCAATTTCGCGAGCTGGAATTGCGCGAGCAGCGCCGCGCGCTGATCGAACAGATGTCGCGGCTGGATGTCACCGCGCCGGTCGCGGGTGTGATCTATGACCTGAGCGTGTTCGCCTTGCGCTCGGTCTTGCGCCCTGCCGATCCGGTCTTGTTCATCGTGCCTCAGGATCGCCCCCTCGTGATCAATGCGCATGTGGACGCGATCCATGTGGACAAGCTTTATGTGGGGCAAGCGGTGACCCTGAGGTTCACGGCACTGGATCAGCGGCGCACACCGGAATTGATCGGACGGGTCACGCGCATTTCTGCCGACGCATTTCAGGACGAGGCAACGCGCGCCAGCTATTACCGCGCCGAGATCGTGCTCGAAGACAGCGAAAAGGCGCGCCTGCCCGAAGGAACCACCCTGATCCCCGGCATGCCGGTCGAGACCTTCATTCGCACCGAAGATCGTACGCCGATTGCCTATCTGCTCAAACCCTTTACCGACTATCTGAGCAAAGCGTTCCGAGGATAGCCGGATTTCACGCGTGGTGCTGCGGTTTTTCGATTTCCTTCCCGCAATACAGCGTCTAGCGTCTGGGCGAATCTGACCTGAAGGAGACACGAGATGAGTCAATTTGAATCAAAACTTGCCGAGATGGGGGTGACCCTTCCCGACGCACCGGCCCCCGCGGCCAATTACGTGCCCTATGTGCAGGTCGGCGATATGCTCTATGTCTCGGGGCAGATTGCCAAGGATGACAGCGGCCTGATCATCGGCACATTGGGCGATGACATGGATATCGCGGCGGGTGCCGCAGCGGCCAAGGTCTGTGCGATCGCGCTTTTGGCGCAGGTCAAGGCGGCCTGTGGCGGCGATCTTGACCGGCTTGTCCGGGTCGTCAAACTGACCGGTTTCGTCAATTCCACCGCCGATTTCACCGATCAGCCGCAGGTGATCAACGGCGCCTCTGATTTCATCGGCGAGGCGCTTGGCGAGACCGGCAAGCACGCGCGCGCCGCCGTGTCGGCACCGTCCTTGCCGTTTGGCGTGGCCGTTGAAATCGACGGGGTGTTCCAGATCAGATGACGACCCTGCCAGAGGTGTTTTTCCGGCTGCCGCTGGCGCATCGCGCGTTGCACGACGTGGCGAATGGGCGGCCCGAGAATTCGCGCGTGGCAATACGGGCGGCGCTTGATGCGGGCTATGGCATCGAGATTGATCTGCAACTGTCGCGTGATGGGCGCGCGATGGTGTTTCACGATTATGATCTTGGCCGCTTGGCCGGCGTCAAGGGCCCGGTGCGCCAACGCGATGCGGCCGAGCTTGGGCAACTCCCGCTTTTGGGCGGCAATGAGGGCATTCCCGATCTTGCCGAGGTGCTGGCGCTCGTCGCCGGGCGCACCCCGCTTTTGGTCGAGCTCAAGGACCAGCACGGCCAGATGGGCGAGACCGACGGCACGCTTGAACGGGCCACCGCACGCTGTCTTGCGGACTATCACGGCCCGGTCGCGGTGATGTCGTTCAACCCGCATATGGTTGCCCGTATGGCCAGCCTTGCCCCGGATGTGCCGCGCGGGCTTGTCACCTGTGGCTATACCGCCGAGGATTGGCCGCTGTTGCGCGTCGAGACCCGCGCGCGGCTTCGCGATATTCCCGATTACGGCCCGACCGGATCGGTCTTTGTCAGCCACGATATCGATGATCTCGACAATCCGCGCCTTGCCGATCTCAAGGTCGGCGGTGCCGGGATACTCTGCTGGACCGTGCGCTCGCCACTGGCCGAGGCAGAGGCGCGCAAAACCGCAGATAATATCACATTTGAGGGCTATCTTCCCACGCCCGCCGCTTGATCCACGCGCGAGGCGGGCCAGATAGAACATGTGGCAAGAGAACGGCGGGGGCCGATGACGCAAAGCGACGTGGTAATAAGCCTGCACGACGCCTTGGCGCAGATCGGGCCAGAGGCCTGGGATGCCTGCGCCTGTCCCGAGGCCGCAGGCGGCGGGCGTCCGAATGACCCCTTTACCACCTATCGGTTCCTCACGGCGCTGGAAGACAGCCGTTCGGTCGGCGTGGGAAGCGGCTGGCAACCGCATTACATGACCGCCGAACTCGACGGTCAAATCATCGCCTGCGCGCCGCTTTACCTCAAATCCCACAGCCAAGGCGAATATATCTTCGATCACAGCTGGGCCGATGCCTATGAGCGGGCGGGCGGGCGCTATTACCCCAAGCTTCAGATTGCCGTGCCGTTCACGCCGGTCACCGGGCGGCGGCTTTTGCTGCGTCCCGGCTTTGAAGAGATCGGCCGCGCCGCGCTTGTGCAGGGCGCGGTCGAGACCGCGGGGCGCAACGCGCTTTCCTCGCTGCACCTGACCTTTTGCACCGAGGACGAGGCCCGCGCCGGCGCCGCCATGGGCCTTATGGCGCGCAAGACCCAGCAATATCACTGGGTCAATTGCGGTTACGCCGATTTTGACGCCTTCCTCGCCGCCCTCTCGTCGCGCAAACG
>JAVVFB010000241.1:0-4711 GCA_032251095.1 Roseovarius sp.
CCTTTTCCGGTTTTCGCCTCGGTACGGGATGAGAAGCGGCATGCTTCAACCGGTGGACAAACAGGGATGTCTCCCCCATTGGCCCGCCCATACCTGCGGATTACAGTGCCGCGCGTATACCGCCCGATACACCAACGCGCAACCCCTGCCCCCGGTTTTTCGCGCACTCCCACACAACACCGCGCATTGGGCCATTGTCGCAGCGCACCAATGCCCTTAGATACCTGCAAGGATCAACATTTGGATAGCCGATGACCACGCCGTTTGACGAATTGCAGACGCCCGCCAAGAAGCCGCGCCGCTTTGCCGGATTGCGCGCGAGCTTCCTGACCGGCCTTGTGGTGATTGCTCCGATCGGGCTGACGCTCTGGTTGATGTGGTCTGTGGTGGGCTGGGTCGACGGCTTCGTTCTGCCGCTTATTCCGCAACATTACCAGCCAGAAAAATATATCGGCATCAACCTGCGCGGTGTCGGCCTGATCATCTTCCTGATCTTTACGGTGATTGTCGGCTGGATCGCCAAGGGGTTGATCGGGCGCTCGCTGATCCTGTTTGCCGAATCGCTGGTGAACCGCATGCCGGTGGTTCGCTCGATCTATTCGGGCGTCAAACAAATCGCCGAAACCGTCTTTGCCCAATCCGAAAGCAGCTTCGAAAAGGCCTGCCTTATCCAATACCCGCGCAAGGATATCTGGGCGATCGGCTTTATCTCGATCGAGGCCAGAGGCGAGATCAACGAAAAGGCCCAGACCGGCAGCAATCTGATCAGCGTCTTCGTGCCCACAACGCCGAATCCGACCTCGGGCTTCCTGCTGTTCTTCCCGCGCGAGGACGTGATCGAGCTCGACATGAGCATCGAGGATGCCGCCAAACTTGTGATCTCGGCAGGCCTTGTCTATCCCGGTCAGGGCAAACCCGGAAGTTCCGGCGCCGACGCACCCGAACCCAAGGCGTCCTGAGCCTTTCATCGTTCCATAAATACTCAAAATCCGACGGGGGCCATCCCCCCGCCGTTGCGGTCATCGCTCAGAGCATGTTGCTAAAAACATGCGACAGGTCCTAAAGCGCGGTCCAGCCGCCATCGACACTGATCGTGGTGCCGGTGATCTGCGCGGCCGCATCCGAGCACAGGAACAGCGCGGTGCCGCCCATTTGTTCCACGGTTGCAAACTCTTTCGAGGGCTGGCGTTCCAGCATCACCTTCTTGATCACCTCATCGCGATCCATGTCGTATTTCTTCATCGTATCGGGGATCTGCGCCTCGACCAGCGGCGTCAGGACATAGCCCGGACAGATCGCATTGGCGGTGATCGGCTCTTGCGCGGTTTCAAGCGCCACGACCTTGGTCATGCCGACAATGCCGTGCTTGGCCGCCACATAGGCCGATTTATAAGGGCTTGCCGTAAGACCATGCGCGCTTGCGATATTGATCACCCTGCCCCAGCCGGCGGCGCGCATCTTGGGCAGTGCGGCGGCGGTGGTGTGAAATGCCGAAGTCATGTTGATCGCGATGATCGCATTCCATTTTTCCGCCGGAAATTCATCAATCGGCGCGACGTGCTGAATGCCGGCGTTGTTGATCAGGATGTCACAGCTGCCGGCCTGCTCGATCAGGGCGCGGCATTGCGCGGCGTCGGACATATCGGCCTTGATATACCGCGCGGTGACGCCATGCTCTTTGGCAATCTGCGCCGCAAGCGCGTGATCCTCATCCGAATCGGTGTAGGAATTGAGAACCACGTTCACGCCTGCACGTGCAAGCTCCTGCGCGATGCCCAGACCGATGCCGGAATTCGATCCGGTGATGACTGCTGTTTTACCTTTGACGCTCATGGATACTCTCCCAATACATGTTGCAGACGCAGCATAGGTGCTGCAAATGCGAATTGCACGGGGCATTGCGGCGCCTGGCGATCACGTCCCTGAGAGGGGGAAACCCGGATGGCCGGTGCAAAAAAAACGCCCGCGCGAAGCGGGCGTCAAGTTATTGAGGCAGGTTTCATACAGGCAAGAAACCTATCGAGCAGTAAGACCTTTATAAGCAATTGCGCGCCACAGTCCAAGCTAAAAGTTTGATAATGCATGAATCCAACCTTAGGGTCCGGGCCAGAGAAACAAGGATTATTGGGGATTGTCGCCAAAATGAGATCAGATTTTTTCCGCTTTGCCCGCGCCGGATTGCTGCTCTGCGCTTTGGCCATGATGGCCGCGCCGGGCGCGGCGGAGCCCGCCCATGGCATAGCTATGTATGGCGATCCGGCCCTACCACCTGATTTTGTGTCTCTGCCCTACGCCAACCCCGACGCGCCCAAGGGCGGACAGGCCGTGACCGGCAATGTCGGCGGCTTTGATTCGCTCAATCCGTTCATCCTGCGCGGCACCGCGCCCTGGCAATTGGCAAGCCTCACCCACGAAAGCCTGATGGGGCGATCCATGGACGAACCGTTCTCACTTTACGGTCTTTTGGCCGAATCGGTCGAGACCGGAGCGAATCGGGACTGGGTTGAATTCACCCTGCGCGAGGGCGCGCAATTTTCGGATGGGGCCCCGGTCACCGTCGAGGATGTGATCTGGTCCTACCGCGAACTTGGCAGCAACGGGCACCCGCGCTATCGCGGCTTCTGGCAGAAGGTGACCGAGATCGCCCAGACCGGCCCGCGCAGCCTGCGCCTGACCTTTAATGAGGACGACCGCGAATTGGCCCTTCTGGCCGGGCTGCGCCCGATCCTGCAAAAGGCGCAATGGCAGGGGCGCGATATAAGTGAGGCGGGGATCGAGGATATCCCCATCGGCACCGGCCCTTATGTGGTCGAGCGCTATGAGATCGACCGCTCTGTCGTGCTGCGCCGCAATCCCGACTATTGGGGCAAGGATCTGGCGTTTCGGCGCGGCACCAACAACTTTGATGAAATCCGCATCGAGTTTTACGGCGATGACACCGTCCTGAAAGAGGCCTTCAAGGCCGGGCTGATCAGCTATGTGCGCGAATTCAACGCCGATGCCTGGGCCAATCAGTACGACTTTCCCGCCGTTCAGCGCGGCGAGATCGTCAAGTCAGAGGTGCCGCACCAAAAGCCCTCGGGCATGACCGGATTCGTGATGAACACCCGGCGCGCGCCGCTGGAGGACTGGCGCGTGCGCGAGGCGCTGATCACGGCGTTCAACTTTGAATATATCAACGACACCCTGACCGGCGGACGCCAGCCGCGCATCACCTCGTATTTCTCGAATTCCGAACTGGCGATGGATCACGGCCCCGCCACGGGGCGGGTGCGCGAGTTGCTGACACCGTTTGCCGACACGCTCTTGCCCGGCACGCTTGAGGGTTATGACCTTCCGGTCAGCGACGGCACCGCGCGCAACCGCCGCAACATCCGCGCCGCCATGGCGCTTTTGAACGAGGCCGGCTGGACGGTTCAGAACGGTCGCCTTGCCAATGCCAAGGGCCAACCGCTTGAATTGACGGTTTTGTTGCAACAGGACGGCTTGATCGGTCAGGCGACGGCGATGATGGATATCTATGCCCGCGCGCTTGAACGGCTTGGCATCACCCTGACCATCCAGATGACCGACAAGGCGCAATACGCAGAGCGCGAGGCGCAGTATGACTTTGACCTCACCCTGATGCGCCGCTCTCTGTCGCTCAGCCCCGGCAATGAACAGATGTTCTATTGGGGGTCTGAGGGCGTCAACCAACCCGGAAGCCGCAACCTCATGGGCATGGTCTCGCCCGCGGCCGAGGCGATGATCGCCCATATGCTCACCGCCAGAGACCGCGCCGAGTTTATCGCCGCCACCCGCGCGCTTGACCGGGTGCTGACCGCCGGGCGCTATGTGATCCCGATCCATCAATATAGCGTCGGGCGTATTGCCCATAAGTCACAGTTGAAATACCCAAGCGACCACCTGCCGATCTACGGGGATGGAATTGGATTTCTTCCCGAGGTATGGTGGTATGAGGCAGATAAATAAAAACAGGCAATAAACGATAGGCAGGAGCTATGCGAAAACTGATTGCGTTCGCCCTTATTTCCCTGATGGCCGGTTGTGCCACCGTGGATGGCGTGGGTCGCGACATATCCGGTGCGGCGCGCGGCGTTCAGAGCTGGTTCTGACGGCCCGGCACCTTTACCCTCGTTATCCTTTCCCTGTCTCGGGCCTTTGGCGCCGGGACGATTTTGCGTGCCTGCCATATCGGCCCATGTGCGCCTTGCGCGGGCGCTTTCCCCTTGACCCTCACGCCCATCCTGTCAAAACCTGCCCATGAGCACTGCAATCCTGACCATTGACCTTGATGCGATTGTCGCCAACTGGCGCGCGCTGGATGCCATGACCGAGGGCGAAACCGCCGCCGTGGTCAAGGCCGATGCCTATGGGCTTGGCCTTACACGTGTGGCCCGCGCCCTTGCCCGCGCCGGGGCGCGTACATTTTTCGTCGCCGTCGCCGAAGAAGGCGCCGCCCTGCGCGAGGCACTTGGGCCGGGGCCGGTGATCTATGTGTTTTCCGGCCATATGCGCGGCGATGCCGACATGATCGGCGATATGGACCTTGTGCCGATGATCAATTCGCTTGATCAACTGATCCGCCATGTCGAGGCCCTGCCCGGTCATCCCTTTGGCATTCAACTTGACAGCGGCATGAACCGCCTTGGGATGGAACCCGGCGAATGGGCCGCCCTGCGCCAGATCGCCATGGCCCAAAAGCCGCGCC
>JAVVFB010000242.1:0-4673 GCA_032251095.1 Roseovarius sp.
GCGGGATCGCCGCGCCAATGCCGATGATCAACATCGACACCGACATGATCATCCCCAAGCAGTTCCTGAAAACGATCAAGCGGTCGGGCCTTGGCGTCAACCTGTTTGACGAGATGCGTTATGACGATGATGGCAACGAGATTGCCGATTTCGTGCTCAACAAGCCGCAGTATCGCGACGCGCAGATTCTTGTGGCGGGCGATAATTTCGGCTGCGGGTCGAGCCGCGAGCATGCGCCTTGGGCGATCAAGGATTTCGGCATCCGCTGCGTAATTGCGCCAAGCTTTGCCGACATCTTTTACAACAACTGCTTCAAGAACGGCATCCTGCCGATCGCCCTGCCGCAAGAGCAGGTGGATATTCTTATGAAAGAGGCCGAAAAAGGCGCCAACGCCCGCGTCGAGGTCGACCTTGAGGCGCAGACGGTTTCGACATCGGACGGTGAAGTCTTCGCCTTTGAGGTGGATGCGTTCAAGAAGCATTGCCTTCTGGAAGGGCTCGACGATATCGGTCTGACGATGGAAAAGGCCGCGTCGATTGACGCCTTCGAGGCCAAGGCGAAACAGGCGCGCCCCTGGGTTTAAGGCCACCAAAGCAGAATACAATCACGCCGCGAGACAGCCTCGCGGCGTTTTGTTTTCCAAATGTCGTCTAGTAGCTCGTTTCGCCTCAACCACAAGATGCAGTATTTACATGGGCTTATGCCGCAGTTTTGACCCAAGTCTGATGTAATACTGCACCAGTTTCACCCTCAATCGGCCTCAAATCTTACGTCTAATTAACCAAGCTATTGTGATGTTTGGTGAAAGTAGGCAAAAGTTGGGCAATATTGAGGCATACCGCCATAATTTGGCGGAACCAGTTGGAACAAGGGCGCGGCATCGTATCGCGACCGACCAAGTTGGAAGGGAACGGGCAGTGTTCTCACAGATACCCGGTGCGCTTGCGCGTGCCATCCTGATTGCGATGATGGTGGCAACGCCCTCTTTGCTTGTTCCTTACACGGGGCCCGACACGGCACAGATCGTAATCGTGTTGTCGATCCTTGCCGCCTTCATGACCTTTATTGAATATTACGGCAAATATCCCAGCATCATCGAGTTCCGCTTTGCCCCGCCGTTCAACCGGCTCAAGTTCTTTGCGCTGTCGGCGATCCTGATTGTCCTGTCGCTGATTTGCCGGGCTACGACTGATCCGACCGGCTGGACTGTGTTGTTGAGCAACATGGGCACGGCCTTGGGCGAGGCGGTTGATTTCCCATATTCGCCGGTGCGCATGGTGGTGCTGATGATGCCCGCCGATGCCGATCAGGCGCTTATTGATCTGGTGCGCACCGCCTCTGGGATTTCCTATACCGTATCGCTTGTGATGATGTTTATCTTCCTGACAATGGTGCGTCTTTTGGGCTGGCCCTCGCGCAATGGCGCGTTCAATGTCTGGGTGAACCTGCCGCTGTTTGACCCGACTGGCGGCGGCGACGTGCTTTATCGGCTGCGGCGGGATGCCGGCCTTAACGTTGTGTTAGGGTCTTTGCTGCCATTCTTGATCCCGGTGGCCATTCGGGCGGCTTCTAATCTGATTGATCCGATTTCGATCGCAAACCCACAAACCCTGATCTGGACGATAACAGCATGGGCATTTTTACCGGCAAGCATGTTGATGCGAGGGATCGCCATGAGCCGGATCGCCGACATGATCGAGGACAAGCGCCGCCGCGCCTATGCCGAAGACGACGTGCTCGGCAAGGGCCTGCAACGCGCCTGATTCTCTTTGTCCGCACGATTTTCCTTGTTTTGATGGTGGTTGCCGGTCCGGCTATGGCCGAGACGCTGCGCATCGCCACCTGGAATGTCGGGCTTGATCGCAAGGGGCCGGGCCTGTTGCTGCGCGATATCCGGCAGGGCAGCGACACGCAAATTGCGGCGGTTGCCAAAGTGGTGGCGCGGCTGCGTCCCGATATCCTTGTGCTGCAAAAGGTCGATTATGATTTAGATATGATGGCGCTGCGCGCGCTGCGCGAGCGCTTCGCCAAAGAGGGGTGGCGGCTTGACCACCTGTTCGCGCGCCGCCCCAATAGCGGGCTTGCGACCGGGCTTGACATGGATGGCGATGGCCGCCTTGGCGGCCCCCGCGATGCGCAGGGCTATGGCGATTTTTCGGGTCAGGGCGGCATGGCGATCCTGTCGCGCCACCCGATCGACGCCGAGAACGCCAAGGATTTCAGCGCGCTTTTGTGGCGCGATTTCCCCGGTGCGATCATGCCGGTGGTGAATGACGCACCATTTCCATCACCCGAGGCCGCCGCTGCGCAGCGCCTGTCTTATGTGGGTCATTGGGTGGTGCCGGTTGTTTTGCCCTCGGGGCCGCTACACCTGATGGCGTTTCACGCAACGCCGCCGGTGTTCGACGGGCCAGAGGATTTGAACGGTCGGCGTAATCACGATGAAATCCGGTTCTGGCAACGCTATCTGGATGGCGGTTTTGGCCCGGTGCCCAAGGGGCCGTTCGTGGTGATCGGCGATGCCAATCTTGACCCCGACAAAAGCGACGGGCGGCGCGAGGCGATCCGCGCCCTGCTAAGCGATCCGCGCCTTCAGGACCCGCGCCCGATGCGCCCGCAAGCGGCCTTGAGTGCGGACGCCGCGAGGGATGCACGCCTTTATACCGCCCATTGGCCCGCCCCCGGCCCCGGCGGAATGCGGGTGTCTTATGTCTTGCCCGCCGCCAGCCTCAGGATTGGCGACAGCGGGGTTTACTGGCCGCCGGACGCAACCCCCGAGGCAGAAAAGGCCGCAACAGCCAGCCATCACCGGATGGTCTGGGTCGATCTTGAAATTGACTGACAGCCACACCGCTTTGCGCGCCTCAGAAAGGGCGCGGCAGCGGCTTTGATGGCCTCTTCGGGCGAGGTCACCGGACGGCGCGGGCACAACGCGGCGAGTCAGGCACCATAAAGGCGATGCGGCACCTGCCAGAGATAGCGCATTTCCAGCAGATGCTTGGCCATTGGCCAAAAGGGTCGCGTGACCTGAATGGGCAGCCATGACATCGGGCGCGCCTCAACCGCCCGGCCCGTGGCGTCAGAGAGGATCGCCGCGATCTCGGTGGCGCGCCGGGATAAGACAACCGCCCATGGTGCAAGCCCTTCAATATGACCCTGTCGAGCCAGCTATCGGAGGGTTCGGTGTCGATAAAGTCGCCCGCGCGCAGTGGCATCGGCTTTGGTCAAATCCAGATGGCGCGGAGTGATCTGGACGTGGAACAGATGATGGTGGATATGAAACTGCCAAGCCTGCCGATCTGGCTCGCCACCCATCAGGCGTTGCGTCACACCCCCCGGATTGCACGGGTCAGGGATGCCTTGGCCGAGGGGCTTGCCCCCAACCTTTCTTGACCATAGCGGGGCTTCGGGATAGGCGAGAGCAAGCAAATTTCACAGCAAGGATATGCCACATGAGCAACCCATCGCTTCTTATTCTGCCCGGTGACGGGATCGGCCCCGAAGTCATGGCCGAGGTCGTCAAGATCATCGACTGGTTCGGCGCCAAGCGCGGCATCGCCTTTGACGTCTCGACCGATCTTGTCGGCGGCTGTGCCTATGACAAGCACGGTGTGCCGCTGCATGATGACACGATGGCAAAGGCGCAAGAGGTGGATGCGGTTCTTTTGGGCGCCGTCGGTGGCCCGGCCTATGACAACCTTGATTTCAGTGTGAAGCCAGAGCGTGGCCTGCTGCGCCTGCGCAAGGAAATGGATCTGTTCGCCAACCTGCGCCCGGCGCAATGCTTTGACGCGCTGGCGGATTTTTCCTCGCTCAAAAAGGAGATCGTCGCCGGTCTTGATATCATGATCGTGCGCGAACTGACCAGTGGCGTCTATTTCGGCGAGCCGCGCGGCATCTTCAAAGAGGGCAACGAGCGGGTTGGCATCAACACCCAACGCTATACCGAATCCGAGATTGACCGGATCGCCCGCGCCGCGTTCGAGCTGGCGCGCAAGCGCGGCAACAAGGTCTGTTCGATGGAAAAGGCCAATGTGATGGAATCCGGCATCCTGTGGCGTGAAGTCGTGCAAAAGGTGCATGACGAAGATTACCCCGATGTCGAGCTGAGCCACATGTATGCCGACAACGGCGCGATGCAGCTTGTGCGCGCCCCCAAGCAGTTTGACGTGATCGTCACCGATAACCTGTTTGGCGATATCCTGTCGGATTGCGCGGCGATGCTGACCGGCTCGCTTGGCATGCTGCCCTCGGCCAGCCTTGGTGCGCCGATGGCCAATGGTCGCCCCAAGGCGATGTACGAGCCCGTACATGGCTCGGCCCCTGATATCACCGGGCAAGGCAAGGCCAACCCAATCGCCTGCATCCTCAGCTTTGCGATGGCGCTGCGCTATTCCTTTGACATGGGGGATGAGGCGACACGGGTCGAAAAGGCTGTTGAGAAAGTCCTCGCCGATGGGCTTCGCACCGCTGATCTTCTGGGCAACGAGGGCGAAACGCCGATCTCGACCACCGAGATGGGCGATGCCATTGTCGCCGCCCTTGACGCCAGCCTCTGAGCCGCGCGTTCCTGAACATTCAAAAGGCCCGCCAGTTGTGCGGGCCTTTTACGTTTCGCCGTGCGGATAAAATGATGAGACGCGTATCGGCGGCCTGTCATGCGTCGCCCCCC
>JAVVFB010000243.1:0-4673 GCA_032251095.1 Roseovarius sp.
CCTGCGCGCAGTGGCGGCGCGTGCGGGCTATACCCCGGCGGCGCTTTACTTTCATTTCGCGTCGAAAGAGGCGCTTTATGCCGAGGTCCTGATGGCTTCGCTGGCGCGCCTTGGCGCGGCGACCACGGCGGGCGAGGCCGGCGCAACAGCCTCCGCCCGCCTTAACGCGGCGGCGATGGCGTTTTTCACCTATTACGCCGATCATCCCCGCGATCTTGACCTCGGATTCTACCTGTTTCGCGGCGGCATGAAGCCCGTCGGCCTTGGCCGAGACCACGACGAGGCGCTCAACGCGGCCCTTGAGGGCGCACTTGCGCCGATCTCGCGCGCGGCGGTCGATCTTGGCGTCGGCCCCCATGACGCCAAGCTTTTGACCGTCGATATCTTTGCCCATGCCACCGGATTGCTGTTGTTGCTGCACACCGGACGCATTCGTATGTTCGGCGCTTCTGCCCCCGAGATGATGGCGCGTTACATCGCCGAGAAAACCGCCACCCTTACAACAGGACACATCCCATGCTGACCCTTGACGCGCGCGCTTCGCACCTTCTGGTGATCGACTTTCAGGCCCGCCTTATGCCCGCCATTCACGACAGCGCCCCGGTGGTGCAGAACGCCGGGCGCCTGTTGGCGGCGGCGCGGCGCCTTGAATTGCCGATTTCCTATACCGAGCAGAACCCCAAGGGCCTTGGCACCACCCTGCCCGAGCTTGCCCCCGAACCGGGCGAGGCGGTGCTGCACAAGATGACGTTTGATGCCTGCCGCACGCCCGAGGTGGCCAAGGCCCTTGCCGGGACTGACGCGCTTGTGGTGCTTGGATGCGAGGCGCATGTCTGCGTGCTTCAGACCGTGCTTGGCCTGATCGCGGCGGGGCGGCGTGTCTATGTGGTGGCCGATGCCATCGGGTCACGTATGGAAGAAAATCGACGCGCCGCACTGGGGCGTATGGACCGGCACGGGGCCGAGATCGTGACCACGGAAATGGTGGTCTTCGAGTGGCTGGCAAGTGCCGAGCATCCCGAGTTCCGTGAGATTGTGAAATTGATAAAATAGATTTAAAACAAATTACTGATCGCCGATCTTAATGCGATACATTAGCCACCCTTGAGGCGGCGCAACAAGACCACCTCGCTCTGGTCAGAGATCGGGGTGAACCAACTGTCGTTATAAACCCGCCCGTCAATCGCCACGGAAATCCCGCGCTCAAGCTGCGGGCGCAGGCCGGGATATTCCCCGGCCAGCCCATCGAGCAACTCGCGCAGGGTGGCGGCCTTGATCTCTACCTCGGTCTCGCCTTCGGTAAATTCCGCCAGCGATCCCCAGACGCGCACCTTGACCATCGCCCTTAGCCGCCCTTTTGCCCCTGAATCGCGGCCAGAATGCGTGGCGGTGACATCGGCAGGTCGGTCATCCGCACCCCCGCCGCCGCCGACACGGCATTGGCGATGGCCGCAAGCGGCGGCACGATTGGCGTCTCACCGACCCCGCGCACCCCATAAGGATGCCCCGGATTGGCGATCTCAAGGATCACCGTGTCGATCATCGGCAGGTCAGAGGCGACCGGAATACGGTAATCGAGGAAGCCGGCATTTTGCAAAACCCCATCCTCGCCGTAAATGTATTCCTCGTTCAGCGCCCAGCCGATGCCCTGCACCGCACCGCCCTGAAACTGGCCTTCGACATAGGCCGGATGCACCGCCTTGCCGGCATCCTGAAACACCGTATAGCGCAGGATTTTCGGCGCGCCGGTGTCGGGGTCGACCTCGACATCCACCATATGGGTGCCAAAGCTGACGCCGGCGCCTTCGGCATTGACCTCGTAATGCCCGGCAATCGGCCCGCCGGTATTGCTGGCGATGGCAGCGATTTCCTTAAGGGTCATCGGATCATGCTTGCCCGCATTCGGCCCCGCCGGGCGCGCGGCCCCGTCGACCCATTCCACCGCTTCTTCGTCGATGCCCCAGATCATCGCGGCGCGTTTGCACATTTCGCGCATGGCGTTGCGGGCGGCCTCGATCGTGGCCAACCCCACCGCAAAGGTCACCCGAGAGCCGTCGGTCACCTCGTTCTGACCAAGCGATCCGGTATCGGCGATGATCGTGCGGACCTGTGTGTAAGGAATCCCAAGCTCTTCGGCGGCCATCATCGTCATCGAGGCACGCGAGCCGCCGATATCGGGATTGCCCTCGGAGACACCGTAACCGTGCCATCGGGCGTGACATTCAGCGTCACACAGGTGTCGCCGCCAAAGTTGAACCAAAAGCCACAGGCGACCCCCCGGCCTTGATTTTCACCCAAGGGCGCGGTCCAATGCGGATGCGCCTTGGCGGCCTCTAGTGTCGCCTCAAGGCCAATTGCCGGAAAGGTCGGCCCGTAAGAGGCAACAGTGCCCTCGCGCGCGGCGTTCTTTAGACGCACCTCAAGCGGATCAAGGCCAAAGCCCTTGGCCAGCTCATCCACCGCGCTTTCCACGGCAAAGGCCGCCATCGGCGCGCCGGGGGCACGGTAAGCGGCGGCCTTGGGCCGGTTGGTAACCACGTCAAAGCCAACGGTTTTCACGTTCTCAAGGTCATAGGGCGCAAAGGCCGACATCGAGCCCATATCGACCGGCGAGCCGGGGTATGCCCCGCCCTGATAGCGCAATTGCGCAAAACCGGCGGTGATGCGGCCGTCCTTGGTCATGCCGATCTTGATATCAATCGAGCTTGACGAGGTCGGCCCAGTGGCGCGCAACACCTCTGAGCGGGTCATCACCATTTTGACCGGACGCCCGGAGAGCTTTGACAGCATCAAGGCGACCGGCTCAAGAAAGACCGTGGTCTTGCCGCCAAAGCCGCCGCCGATCTCGCTTGCGGTGACGCGAAGCTGACCTTGTTCCATGCCAAGGATCGCGGCGCAGGTGTTGCGCACCATGTAATGGCCTTGGGTACAGCACCACAGATCGGCCTGCCCGTCCGGGCCCATCGTGGCAAGACAGGCATGCGGCTCGATATAGCCCTGATGGGTGGCGCCGGTGCGATAGGTGCGCTGGACCACGCGGTCGGCCTCGGCAAGGCCCTTTTCAATGTCGCCATGGCCGAACTCGACCCGCGACATGACGTTTTGCGAATAGCCCTCGGGCACGGTCTCGTCCTGACGGCCCGCGTGCAGGATCGGCGCGCCGGGCTGCATGGCGGCATCGACATCGGTGACATGCGCCAGAACCTCGTATTCCACCTCGATCAGGCGCAGCGCCTTGCGCGCCACGGCAGCACTTGAGGCGGCAACGGCGGCCACCGCGTGCCCGTCATAAAGCGCCTTGTCGCCGGCCATGCAATTGTCGATCACATCGGCCACGCCATCGGGCACAGCGCCGAAATCGGCACGCGTCACCACGGCCTTGACGCCGGACAAGGCGCGCGCCTTGGTGGTGTCGATTTTCACGATCCGGGCATGGGCATGCGGGCTGCGCAACACGCGCCCCACAAGCATACCGGGCGCCACGATATCGGCGCCAAAACGGGCGCGACCGGTGACCTTGTCAATTCCATCGGGGCGCAAAGGGCGCGTGCCGACAACCTTGAAGGTCCGGGGTTTGTCTGAGCGGTCCAATGCCATCACGAAGCCCTCCGCAGATCCGCCGCCGTTTCCATCACGGCGCGGATGATTTTGTCATATCCGGTACAGCGGCAGAGATTGCCCGCCAGCCAATAGCGCACCTCTTCCTCTGTCGGGTCGGGGTTCTTGTCCAGAAGCGATTTCGCCGCCACAAGGATGCCCGGCGTACAGATACCGCATTGCAGGGCGGCCATCTCGATGAACTTCTGTTGCAGCGGGTGCAATTGATCGCCCGTCGCCATGCCCTCGATGGTGGTGACCTCGCGCCCCTCGGCCTCGGCCCCAAGCATCAGGCAGGAACAGACCAGCCGCCCATCGACCGTGACCGAACAGGCGCCGCAATCGCCGGTGCCGCAGCCTTCTTTTGATCCGGTCATGCCAAGGCGGTCGCGCAGCACGTCCAAAAGGGTGTCTTCGGCCTCGCACAGGAACTCCGTGGCGTCGCCGTTGATCGAGGTTGTTACGTGAATCTGGCTCATGCGGTTTCTCCTTTTGCGCGGGTCGCGGCGATTAGGGTCGCACGGCGAGCCAGAACGCCCGCCACGTGGCGGCGAAAATCGACCGTGCCGCGTTTGTCGTCAATCGGGGTGGCGGCGGCCGAACAGACGGCGGCCAGATCCTCAAGTGCCGCGCCTTCGGGCGCGCGGCCAATCAGGGCCTCGGCGGCGGGCTCGACCAGCATCACCTTGGGGCCAACCGCGCCAAGCGAGACGCGCGCCGATGTGACCTTGCCCGCGCCGTCAAGCACAAGCGCAACGCCACAACCGACCACGGCGATATCCATCTCGGTGCGCGGAATAAAGCGCAGATAGGCATCGCCGCCATGATTGGGTTTGCCCGGCAAGAACACCGAGGCGATGAATTCGCCCGCCGCCAGCGTGGTCTTGCCGGGGCTTGCGGGCACGTCGATCACCGCGATATCACGGCTGCCCTTGGGGCCGACGATCCGCACGGTTGCATTGGCCGCGACCATCGCGGGCACGCTATCGGCGGCGGGCGAGGCATTGCAGAGGTTGCCCGCCAGCGTCGCACGGCCCTGCACCTGGGTCGAGCCGATAAGACCCACCGCCTCGACC
>JAVVFB010000244.1:0-4659 GCA_032251095.1 Roseovarius sp.
AACTCTGAAATCGACCTCGCGGTTTGAATTTCAAAGGCCCGCGCAGATCACCTGAGCGGGCCTTTTTTATGCGCCCAGGATTTCGGTCAGGACGGGCAAAAGCGCCTTTGAGACCTGAACATGGGCCAGCGGACCGGGGAGCTCTGCGGCGGTGCTTTCTTCCATCGGGGCAAAGCGCATGCCAAGCGTGCCCTGATCGCGTGCGGCACGGCTGATCACCACCTCGACCACGCGTGCGGCACGGATTCCGATGGCATTGATCATCGCCCGGCTGACAAAGGCCGGATCATGGGCAATATTGGCCGGGCCCTCGCCACGACCGGGATTGTGCCCGGCGAACCACAGCAAGATCACGGGGCGCTCGATCCGTACGAGCAGCTCTTGCATGCGCGTGACCCAGGTTTCCTGAAGCCCCTCGCGCAGCACCGAAAAGCGTTCCGGCGCAATCTGGTTCAGTCGCGCCATCATGTGACGGGTAAAGTGGAATTCGGTGAAATCCACCTCGGGATAAAGCCGCCGCATGCGATCTGTTGCATATAAAAACCGGTCATTGCGGCGCGGATGAACCCGGTAGAACGGGTTTGACAGGTTCATCGCGCAGGGCAGTTGAAGCACCACCGCATGCGCCGATTGCGCCAGAGCGATAATCCCGTCATCCTTTAAAAACGCATCGACCCCGGCATTTGCCCAGCCAAAATTGGCGCAGGCCACGCCCAATTCGCGCTCAAGCAGATCTGGATAGGGCCGATCAATGAACTTGCCATAGGTTTCAGTGCCGCCAAGGCAGGCGACATAGCCATTCGTCAAGATTTGTTGCGGACCACGAAACCAAAGTTTTGATGTCCCATAGCGCACAGGCTGATAGTCGAGGGGCAGGCGCCCCATACGTTCAAAGGCCATAACGCCCCCCATTTTTAACTCACCCGGGAACAGGATTCGCGCAATTACGTTGAGAAATTCCTAAAGCTAAAATTAACCCCTGTTTTTAGCGGTTTCCGGCTCTTGCGGCCCGCCCCGGACGGGGCCTATGCTAGGGGCGAACAACGGCAGGGGCAGGCAGATGGATATTGCGAAAATCGGCGTGGTCGGCGCAGGGCAGATGGGAAATGGCATCGCCCATGTGATGGCGCTTGCGGGCTATGACGTGCTGCTCAACGATATCAGCGGCGAGGCCTTGCAAAGCGCCGTCGCGCTGATCCGCAAGAACCTTGACCGTCAGGTCAGCCGTGAGAAAATCAGCCAGGACGACATGGATGCGGCCATGGCGCGGATCACCACCACCCAGACCCTGACCGATCTTGGCGCCACCGACCTTGTGATCGAGGCCGCGACCGAACGCGAGCCGGTGAAACAGGCGATTTTTGATGAATTGCTGCCCCATCTTCAGCCCCACACGATCCTGACGTCGAACACCTCGTCGATCTCGATCACCCGGCTGGCAAGCCGCACCGACCGCCCCGAGAAATTCATGGGGTTTCACTTCATGAACCCGGTCCCGGTGATGCAGCTGGTCGAGCTTATTCGCGGCATTGCCACCGATCGCGAAACCTATGACGCCTGCCTTGCGGTGGTAGAAAAGCTTGGCAAAACCGCCGCCTCGGCCGAGGATTTCCCGGCCTTTATCGTCAACCGCATCCTGATGCCGATGATCAACGAGGCGGTCTATACGCTCTATGAAGGGGTCGGAAACGTCAAATCCATCGACGAGTCGCTCAAGCTTGGCGCCAATCATCCGATGGGCCCGCTGGAGCTGGCCGATTTCATCGGTCTGGACACCTGCCTTGCGATCATGAACGTGCTGCATGACGGGCTGGCCGACACCAAGTACCGGCCCTGTCCCTTGCTCACCAAATATGTCGAGGCCGGTTGGCTTGGGCGCAAGACCGGCCGCGGCTTTTATGACTATCGCGGTGAAACCCCGGTGCCGACACGCTAGAGCATGTTGCTCAAAAGTGGGACCCGGTTTTGAGCGATCCGAACATGCGACATCAATAGGTTAGAGCATTTAGCGTGAATTCGAATGAACGCTACATGCTCTAGCGCCCCCGCTGGCTTTCATCGTTCCATAAATACTCCCCGCGCGGAGCGCCCTAAACCGGCTCCGCCTCAAGCCAGACACCGCCGTCGGGGCGCAGCGTCAAGATCATCACCGGCTCCGGGTCGCGCCCGGCCACTGGCGTGAACCGAAACCGCGACAAGAGCGTCGCCAGAATGATCACCGCTTCTTGCAGGGCAAAGCTTGCCCCGATGCAGATCCGCGGCCCGTCGCCAAATGGCAGATAGGCATAGCGCGGCACCGCCTTGCGATCGGCGAAACGATCCGGGCGAAATCTGTCCGGCTCGTCCCAGAGCAGGTGATTGCGGTGCAGCGCATAGATCGGGATGATCACCGTGTCACCGGGGCGCACCTCGCGCCCACATAGGGTATCGGCGGCTTTTGCTGTGCGCGAAATGATCCCGGCTGGCGGGTAGAGCCGCAGCGCCTCGTCGATGATCTGGCGGATATAGGGCAGGTTGGGCACATCCTCGCCGGTGGCGGCGCGCCCCTGCAAAACGCTTTGTGCCTCGGCGCGGGCGCGATCCTGCACGCCTTGATCATAGGCGCAAAGATAAAGCGACCAGGCCAGCGTCAAAGCGGTGGTTTCATGGCCCGCCACGATAAAGGTCAACAGGTTGTCGCGCAGCTCGGCCGTGTCCATCTTGCGGTGGGTTTCCGGGTCTTCGCCCGCGATCAACAAATCGAGCAGGTCCGGCACCCCCTCGGGGCCACGGGCGCGGCGCGCCTCGACCGCCTCATCGGCCACGCGCTTCATCGCAGACACGCTGCCCCCCGACATGATCCGCGCCGGGCGCGGCACCCAGTCAGGCAGGCCCAGGATGTCAAACAGCGATATCCGGCCCGCATCGGCGATATAGGCGTCGATTCCGCGATGCACGACCTCGGCGTCAAAAGTGCCGTCGTCGGAAAAGGTGACATCGGCGATGATGTCAAAGGTGGTGCGTACCATATCGGCGGCCATATCCACCGCGCGGGGGCCGGCCTCTGAGATGCGTGCGCAAGAGTGTTCGGCGGCGGCGGTCATGATCGGGGCAAGCGCCATCATGTTGCGATGCGAAAACACCGGCGCCGCCGTGCGCCTCTGCCAGCGCCAATGCGCACCCTCGGCGATGAAAAGCGACTCGCCAATCGCCGGACGCAACAGGTTCTTGGTGACCAGAGATTTTGGGAAGTTATCGAGGTTTTCCAAAAGCATGCGTCGAATGGCGTCTGGGTCCATCACCATATGCCAGCGTTTTCCGGTGCGCCCCGACACCATCGGCTGACGGGTGGCGATGGCGGGGATGATCGACAATACATTGGCGCGCGCGGCCCTCAGGCTGGCGAGGATGCTCATCGGCTCGGTCACAAGCGGCACCTGAACCGGCGGCGCAGGAGAGGGGTTGGTATCGGTGAGAGGGGCTGAGGGGTCCATCGGGCACCTTTCTGCATGTCCCTTTGATATAGGGGCAGCGGTGCGTCGGGGCAAATGATTGCGAACCGTGGTCGGCTGCTGTATCGGTCTGCAACACCATTTCCAAGGGATTGCCCAATGACCCGACTGCTCGCCCTTCTCGGCCTCGTTCTGATGACCGCCTGCACCAACCCCAACGACCTTGAAAAGGCGCCCGCCTATCTGGGCAATTTCCATCTCGGGCATAATGTGGTGGTTGCGCCGAATCTGGTCAAAGGCCCGGTTTCCCGCGCGGCCAGCAAGGAAGAATGGATCGACGCGATGACCACGGCGATGTCAGACCGCTTCGGGCGCTATGATGGTGACAAGCTCTATCATATCGGGATCAGTATCGAAGGCTATGTGCTCGCTATACCGGGCGTGCCGCTTGTTGCCTCGCCGAAATCGGCCCTGATCCTGAATGTCACGGTCTGGGACGATGCGGCGGGCAAGAAACTGAATGAAAAGACGCATACCGTTTCCGTGCTTGAAAGTATTTCACCCTCGACCTTGCTTGGCTCGGGCCTGACCCAGAGCAAGGAAAAACAGATGCTCAACCTGACCCGCAATGCCGCCAAGCAAATTCAGACATGGCTTCAGAATCAGAACAACGATCTTGGCTGGTTCGAGGATGACGGAAAGCCGGCCAAGAACAAGAGCCGCCCCGAACGCGTGACACCTGCCGAGGCCGACGCGTCCGCGGCGGATGAGGCCCCCGCCGCAGAGACCTTCAGTGCCGCCGCGCAGGCGGTTGCCGCCGCGCAGGTCATCGAAGAGCCGGAACTGGCAGCGCCTGTGGCCGAGTAGATACAACGCGGTGCAGGGCTGCGGCTTCAGCGGCCAAGTTGGGCTTGATTTTCCCGGCGCAACCCAATAGACGGCGCGCGGAGTAGATAACCGGGCCGATGGGCCCCCCAACTGACAAGGCGCCCTGAAATATGGCTAAGGCAAAGTTTGACCGCTCAAAACCGCACGTAAACATCGGCACCATTGGTCACGTTGACCACGGCAAGACGACGTTGACGGCTGCGATCACCAAATACTTCGGCGATTTCAAAGCCTATGATCAGATCGACGGCGCGCCGGAAGAAAAGGCCCGCGGGATCACCATTTCGACCGCCCACGTTGAATATGAGACCGACGCGCGTCACTATGCGCATGTCGACTG
>JAVVFB010000245.1:0-4633 GCA_032251095.1 Roseovarius sp.
TCATGCGGCTTCAACCTCGGCTTCGGTCGGATTGAACTTTTCGAAGTAGAAATTGGCCGGCTCGACCCCGAGTTTGCCGAAATGCGCGCGCACTGCGTCAACCATCGGCGGCGGACCGCAAAGATAGACGTCGCACTCACCGGCGTTCAGGTCTTCGGCGGTCAGGTGATCGGTGACAAACCCCTTGCGGTCGTGGTCATCTTCAGCGGCCGCCAGAATGGTGATGACCGAAACATTGCCAATCTTATCGGCAAGGCCCCTCACACGCTCCAACTCCACCAGATCGGCGGCGCGGGTCACCGCATAGTAAAGCACGATGGGCTGATCGGCCCCCTGCTCGGCCACCTGTTCGAGCATCGACAGGAATGGCGCAAGCCCGGTTCCGCCTGCCAGCCAAAGCTGTGGGCGCTCGACGGGGCGCAGGTAGAAAGCACCCATCGGGCCGGTCGCGGTCAGCGCATCGCCGGGCCGGGCCTGCTCGTCAAGATAGGTGCTCATCACGCCGCCGGGCAGGTTTCGGATCAGGAAACTGGCCACTTCAGCGCCCGGCGCCGAGGAGAACGAATACGACCGGTGCTTGCCCGCACCGGGAACCGTGAGGTTCACATACTGCCCCGGCAGAAAGTTGATCGGCTTGGCCAGCCTGACGCGCAGACCGAACGAGGTTTCGGACAGGCGATCAACGCCCAGCACCTCGGCCTCGACGGCGTCGGGCGCTGTCTTGCAAATGGCGGAGGATGCCGGGACCCGCACGATGCAATCGCTTTCGGGGATCATCTGACAGGCAAGAGCATAGCCCTGTTCGGCCTCTTCGTCGCTCATGGACTCGTCCATGTAGAATTCCAGCTCGTACTCGCCCTTTTCGACAAAGCACTTGCAGGTGCCGCAAACGCCATCGCGGCAATCCATCGGCAGGTTGATCTTCTGGCGGAAGGCGGCATCGGTCACCTTCTCGTCGTCATCACATTGGATGACGCGGGTGACGCCATCTTCGAAATTCAGGGCAACGTTATAGGTCGTCATGGCATGCTCCTCCCTTGGCCGCGCACCTGCCAAAGGTGCGCGGAGGTTCTGTCTTGTCCGAAAATACGGGGTCAGACGTGGTAGACGTCGATCACGTGGTGGATGTGATCGTTCTTCAGGACCACCTTCTTGTCGGTGATCACCGGCCGCGCGCCGCTGGTGTCGATCGTGTAGAACGACGTGCCCCAATGTTGGTCGGTGGTGCTGTAGCGATAGGTCAGCGTGTGCCAGTTGAAGCGCAGCTTGATCTGCGCGCCATCGCGGCCCAGCACCTCGATATTGGCAAGGTTATGGTTCGTGCGCGGTTCCGGAAGCGACGTGGCCGAAGACCGGTCGGTCTTGATCCGGAAAACGCGGTCCTCGATGCCCTGCTTGTTGGGATAGAACATCAACGACATTTCGTTCAACGGGTCCTCCGTCAGCGTGTCGTAGTCATCCCAGGCCGGCATCCAGAACGGACAGTCCTTGTGGTAGAAGGCAAGCCAGGTGTCCCAGTCGCGATCGTCCAATGCGCGCGCCTCGGCATAAAGGAAGGCCTGGATATCATCAAAGGTCATCGTCGCGTCGGCCTCGGTGCGGTCAAGTGTTGCGGTGCTCATGGCTTTTCCTCCTCATTCGGCCGCGACGGGCGCGCCGGGCGCGGTTTCGCGTTCCTTGGCGATGGCGTCGCCCATACGTTCAGACCAGTTGGTGTGCTGGATGACGAACAGGCCTTCATCCTCGGTGCGGGCGCCGGACAGGACGGGGTTGATGCCCAAGGCCTTGGCGTCCTCATCGGGGCCTTTGATCCACTGGGTCGCGCCACGGGTCAGGTCGTTCCACTTGGCGTGGGCCGCCCCGGCATAGCCGCGCTGCGTCGCCCGGAATTCCTCGGTATCGTCCGGTGTCGCCATGCCAGAGGCGTTGAAAAAATCCTCGTACTGGCGGATGCGGCGGGTGCGCGCCTCCTGGGCTTCGCCTTTCGGCGCGATGCAATAGATCGTGACTTCGGTCTGATCGACACTGATCGGACGGAACACCCGGATCTGGCTGCTGAACTGATCCATCAGGAAGACGTTGGGATATAGGCAGAGGTTGCGCAGAACGCCCACCATCCAATCGGCCTTGGTCTTGCCGTATTGCTGCGTCCACTCTTCGAGGCGCGGATAGTTCGGGCGGTTGGTCGGATCGGCCCATTCGGTCCAAAGCAGGATGTGACCGTTTTCATAGGCATGAAATCCGCCGCGCTGCTTGGCCCATTTGCTGGCATCGGTCGCCTTGATGTTGTCTTCCTTGCCATCATCGCTGCGGTGCGCGGTGGTCGCGACATAGTTCCAGTGCACGGCCGACACATGGTAGCCATCCGCGCCATTCTCGGCCTGAAGCTTCCAGTTGCCGTCATAGCTGTAGGTCGAGGACCCGCGCAGCACTTCCAGCCCCTCGTCGGCCTGATCGACGATCATGTCGATCATTTTGCGCGCCTCGCCAAGGTACTCTTCCAGCGGCTTCACAGCGGCGCTGAGCGATCCGAACAGGAAGCCGCGATAATTCTCGAACCGCGCAACCTTGGTCAGGTCATGGCTGCCATGCTGGTTGAACTGCTCGGGATAGCCTGCGCCCTTGGCGTCCTTCACCTTCAAGAGCTTGCCGGTGTTCGAGAAGGTCCAACCGTGGAACGGGCAGGTAAATGTCTTTTGGTTGCGGCGCTTGAAGCGGCAAAGCTGCGCGCCACGGTGCGAACAGGCGTTGACCAGCGCGTGCAACTCGCCATCCTTGTCGCGGGTGATGACGACCGGCGTGCGCCCCATGGTCAGCGTGAAATAGTCGCCCGGCTCGGGGATCTGGCTTTCATGCGCCATGTAGATCCAGTTGCCTTCAAAGATGTGCTTGATTTCAAGCTCGAACAGCTCTTCGTCGGTGAAGATATCGCGGCGGCAGCGGAAAACACCGTTTTCCGGGTCGTCCTGGATTGCACCGTCAAGACGGGCCTCGAATTCATCGAGATTGGATTGGGTGAACATGGTTTCCTCCTCCTGAGTGCCGCGACGCTCGCTCTGGCGTTTCGGCTGGGTTTGATGCCTTGCCGCCGGTTACTGTCCGGCGACGGCTTTGATGTTTCTCCCGCCATCCCGGCGGAAGAATGCAATCTTGTCGGGATCGAGTGTCGCGCCGATGCCCGTGCCTTTGGGAATTTCGACGCAGAAATCGCGGTAAACGATCGGTTCGGCGAGAATGTCTTCGGTCAGCAGCAACGGGCCAAAGAGTTCGGTGCCCCAGTGCAGCGTCTCGACCGTCGAAAAGAGTTGCAGCGCCGCTGCGGTGCTCAATCCGGTTTCAAGCATGGTGCCGCCATAGAGCCCCAGGCCGGCCGCCTGAGCGATCGCGACCACCTCGGAGGCCCGCTTGAGCCCGCCCGACTGGCCGATTTTGACCGCAAAGACATCCGCCGCCTTCGCGGCCACAACGTCTAACGCATCTTCCGGCCCGTTCAGGGCCTCATCCGCCATGACGGCAATCTCATAACCGCTGGTCAGCTCTGCCATCGCCCGGCGAAAGCGCGCCGGAACGGGCTGTTCGACCAGCTCGCAGCCGGCGTCCTGCAATCCTTTCAACCCACAGCGGGCGTCTTGCAGCGACCATGCCGTGTTTACATCGACCCGCACGCTAGCGGCGTCACCGACCGCTTGTTTGATCAGGGCCACATGGGCCACGTCATCGCGCACCGACCGCTTGCCGATCTTCAACTTGAAAATATTGTGGCGGCGGGTTTCGATCATCTGAAGTGCTTCGGCGATATCCGTCTCGGAATGGCCCGACGCCAGTGTCCAGGCGACCGGCAGTTTCTCATGCACGCCCCCCCCGAACAGCTGCGACACCGGCACGCCGAGGCGCTTGCCAAGACCGTCCCAAAGTGCGATCTCGACGGCCGTTTTGGCGATACGGTTGCTCTTGACCAGCTTGTCAATCAGCTGGAGTGCGCCGTTGATGTCATCACCGTCGCGCCCAAGAAGAGCCGGAGCAATATAGGTGTCAATGGCCGATTGAATACCTTCAGGGCTTTCGGGACCATAGCTGAGGCCACCAATCGTGGTCCCTTCGCCGACCCCTTCGGACCCGTCCGAGAATTTGATCCTGACCAGAACTGCCGTCTGCACCCGCATCGTGGCCATGGACAGCACGTGCCCCCGGATGGTCGGGATATCGAGGATCAGGGTCTCGATTTGATCGATCTTGCTCACGGAGTTCACCACATCTGTAAAAGGTTTCGTTGCGATGTAGATTGCCCGCAGAAGGCGGATTCTGTCGATGATGGGTGGGGTCTTGGGTGATACCCTGCCGCATCACCCGAAGCCGCAACTCAACGCGGCAGGAAGGCAAGCCGCATCTGCTTTTCCGTCTCGATCAGCGCAAAGACGGCGACCCCGATGGCGATGATCACCATCCCGTCGAAAAGCGGCACGGCATGGGTGCCGAAGATCGCCTGAAGCGGCGGCAGGTAGGTGATGGCGCATTGCGCCGCAGTCACGGCGATCACGCAGGCCCAGACGACCCGAGTGCCCCGTGCCGCAGCCCAGGTCAGGGAGGTGCCATGGATGTTGCGGATGAAGAACAGGTAAAAGATCTGAATCAC
>JAVVFB010000246.1:0-4614 GCA_032251095.1 Roseovarius sp.
CCCTTGGACTTTATAAGGATCTGCGCGCGATAGCTGACCGTGCCATCCTTGCGTTTGCGTTCGACGATTGAGCCCATTTCAGTAGTCCTCAGCAAGAATTTGGTAGTCCTGAGGACTACTGATGAGGATGTATAGGCCCAATTACGCCGAAAAGGCACCAAATACGTCCCAGTGAGATGCTATATATATGACTGATTTTACAATAAAAAAAGGTCTTTCCGACGCATCTCGACTGAGTGTTGCGCCGATGATGGACTGGACCGACCGGCATTGCCGATATCTGCATCGGCAATTGTCGGGGCGGGCGTTGCTTTATACCGAGATGGTGACCGCGCCTGCTTTGGTGCGGGGGAATGCGTTGCATTTGCTGGATCACGCGCCAGAGGAGCATCCCGTGGCGTTGCAGCTTGGCGGATCGGACCCGAAGGAACTTGCGCAGGCGGCGCGGATGGGGTTCGAGGCAGGCTATGACGAGATCAATCTCAATGTCGGCTGTCCGAGTGACCGGGTGCAATCGGGCACATTCGGCGCTGTTCTGATGATGAATCCCGGCCTTGTGGCCGAGTGCTGCGCCGCGATGATCGCCGCGCAACCGCTTGACGTTACAGTGAAATGCCGGATCGGGGTCGATGATCAGGAGCCGCGCGAGGTGCTGCCCGAGTTCCTGGCGCGGGTGGCCAGCGCCGGGGTGGGGCGGTTCATCATCCATGCGCGCAAGGCCTGGCTTCAAGGGCTTAGCCCGAAGGAAAACCGCGATATCCCGCCGCTCGATTACGAGTTGGTACAAGCGATGCGCGGGGTGTTTCCGGCGCTGCACCTGTCGGTCAACGGTGGTATTACCACGCTCGATCAGGTCGAGGCCTTTCTTGATGCGGGGCTTGACGGGGTGATGGTGGGGCGCGCGGCCTATCATCAGCCGACGGATATCCTTGCGGAGGCCGACCGGCGCATTTTCGGCGCGAGCGGCCCGGATGCCACCGCCGAGGGTGCGGTGCGCGCCATGCTGCCCTATATCGAGGCGCATCTTGTGGCGGGCGGGCGGTTGAACCAGATCACCCGGCATATGCTTGGCCTGTTTGCCGGGCGTCCCGGTGCGCGGGTATGGCGGCGCATGCTGTCAGAGGGGGCGCATCGCCCCGGCGCGGGGCCTGCCTTGCTTGAACAGGCCCTGGCGGAAATCGAACTGGCGTCACGGGCCGCGTCGGTGTAGGCCGCGCCTATCCTGACTGCGGAGCGTAATGATGTCCGTCCCGATGCCTGACCCGAGCCTTTTGGTACAAATGACGCTGATGCTGATGGCGACCGGTTGCTTTGCCGGTGTGCTTGCCGGGGCGCTTGGCGTGGGGGGCGGCATCGTTCTTGTGCCCTCGTTCTTTTATGTCTTCAGCACGCTTGGCTATGGCGGGCCACAGCTTATGCAGGTCTGTCTTGCGACCTCGCTGGCGACCATCATCGTGACCTCGATTCGCTCGGTTCTGAGCCATCACAAGCGGGGCGCGGTGGATTGGCATATCCTGAGGGGCTGGACGCCGGGCATCGCCATCGGGGCGCTTGCCGGGGTCGGTGTCGCGGCCAATCTAAGCTCGACGTTTTTGCAGGCGCTGTTCGGCGTCATTGGTGTTTTCATCGGGCTTTACCTTGGCTTTGGCCGGGCCACATGGCGGTTGGGCTCTGAGATGCCGAAAGGCGTCAGGCGGGCGATCCTGGCGCCGATCCTCGGGTTTTTGTCGGTGTTGATGGGCATTGGCGGCGGCAGCTTCGGTGTGCCGATGATGACCCTCTTCAATAGCCCGATTCACCGGGCGGTGGCGACGGCGGCCGGCTTTGGTCTGGCGATCGCGGTGCCTTCGGTGATCGGGTTCCTGTTTCTCGACGTGGCCGCCGAAAACCGTCCGCCCTTTACGGTGGGGGCGGTCAATCTGGTGGCCTTTGGCGTGGTGATCGCGATGACGCTGATCACGGCGCCTTTGGGGGTCAAGCTTGCGCATGCGATGGATGGCAAGCTTCTAAAGCGGGTCTTTGCGGTATTCCTGACGCTGGTGGCGCTCAACATGCTGCGCAAGGCGCTTGGGTGGTGAAGGCATTGTTCGATAAGGGCTGGGCGGTCTTTGCGCCAGAGCAGGGCGTGCTGAGCTGGGCGGCCTCTGCGCGCGCGGCGGCCCTGGCGCGGATCAGTGACCCCGAGGAGGCGGCCAAAAGCCTGCAATGTGAAGGCACGTGGTTTGTCGGGGTGGATTGCCTGAGGAATGATGCGACCGGGGCGGTGGCGCAAAGCGGGCCGTTGACCGGCGCGGGCTACGACGTGGCGCGCGCGCTTTACGGGGCATTGCCGCTCCATCGCGCGCAGGTCTCGGTGATCTATCCCGGCTATCCGCGGCCACGGGCGGGCGAAAGCGAGGCGGCGTTTCGCTATCGCCTAAAACGCGACGCGGGGCATGTGGATGGGCTTTTGGCGATTGGCCCCGAGCGCCGCCGGATGCTGCGCGAACGCCATGCCTATATCCTCGGGGTGTCGCTCACCGATTGCGCGCCCGAGGCAAGCCCTCTTGTGGTCTGGGAGGGCAGCCACCACATCATGCGCCGGTCGTTTGAACGCGCGCTCGACGGGGTTGCGCCACAGGAGTGGGGCGAGGTTGATCTGACCGACATCTATCAGGCCACACGGCGCGAGGTATTTGAAACCTGCCCGCGCGTGACCGTGCCGGTGCCGCTTGGCGGTGTCTCCTTGATCCATCGGCTTGCGCTTCATGGCGTGGCACCTTGGGGGCAGGGCGCCGAGGCCCCGCCAGAGGGGCGCATGATCGCCTATTTCCGCCCCGAGTTTGAGGGGGTGAAGCAGCCCTCTTGGCTCGTGCGCCCGTAAGATTTTTCTGCGAAAAATCTTATCCCCGTGACAACCGCGCCGCGCGTCCACCGCGACGTTTGCGCAGCATCGACTGGCGGTCGGGCAGGGCGGCCATGATCTCGCGGCGCTCCTCAGAGGGCATTTTCGACCAGCGGGTGATCTCGTCGATGGTGCGCAGACAGCCGGTGCATATCCGCGCCTCGGGATGCACCACGCAGACCTTGACGCAGGGCGAGTCGACCTCATCGCGCTTCCACGGGGTTTCATCGGTCACAGGGCGGCCCTCATATGTCGCAAACGATCCAATACGCCCTGAAGGATATAGGCCGCCGCGATATTGTCGATCACCTGCTTGCGACGCTTTCGGGTCGCATCCGCCTCCAAAAGCGCCCTTTCGGCGGCGACGGTCGACAAGCGCTCGTCCCAGAAGCCGATCGGCAGCGGCGTCAGCCGTTCCAGATTGCGCGCGAAGGCGCGGGTTGACTGGCATCGCGGGCCTTCGGACCCGTCCATGTTGCGCGGCAGGCCAAGGATGATCCCGCCGACCTCGCGGCTTGCGGCGATTTCAAGCAGGCGGGCGGCATCAATGCCGAATTTCTTGCGCTGCACGGTCTCATGCGGGCTGGCCACCGACAAGAGCCGATCCGAGAGCGCCACGCCGATGGTCTTTTCCCCAAGGTCGAGCCCGATGATCGGCCGTCCCTTGGGAAGGGCGGCGCCAAGCTCTTGCATGTCTTCGATAATCATTCGCTGATCCCGGCATTGGCTGCGGCGGCGCGCAGGGTGTCGAGCATCGCCGGATTGGCCGCGAACACCACCTGCGCCTCGCTCCAGACCTGGCGCGCCTCGTCCTGCTCGCCAAGCACGCCGTAGGCGTTGATAAGCCGCGCCCATTCCTCGGCGCTGCCGCCGGTTGTCGACAACCGCTCGGCCAGCCCGGCGACCATGCCCCGGATCATGTCCTGACGGCCCTCGGCGCTCATTCCGGCGGCATTGTCCACGTCCTCGCTTGTCGGCCCGCGCAAGCCGTCCGCCGGGGGCAGGGTGTATTTCACCCCGGCGCGCGCCGCCAGGTCCTCGATCTGGGCGCGGATCGGCGCGACCCAGGGCGCGTCGGGCGTGCTTTCCTCAAGCAGCGCCTGCCATGTACGAAACGCGCCATCGGGGCGATCCACCTGAAGAAGGTAAAGGCCAAGATAGAACCGGGCACTGGGTTCGCGCGGATCAAGCCGAAGCGCCTCGCGCAGGGCGGCTTCGGCCTCGGCCGAGACATAGCCCGCACTGGCATTGATCATCAGGTCGGCCAGCATGGCGTGATCGGCGGCGCTGGCCGTCTCGCCCTTGAGCGCGATAAGCTGTTGCTGGGCGCGGCGCGCGGCGGCCATATTGCCAAGGGCGGCCTCGCTGCGCACAAGGTATTGCAGGCCCTGCTGGTCGTCGGGCCGCTCTTTGACGGTTTTGCGCAGCTGCTCGATCAGGGCAATATAATCCTCGCTGGTGCCCTCCGGCACGCTCTGATCCTGTTGGCCAAAGCGGGCTTCGGCCTCGTCCTGTGACAGGCGCTCGGCGCGGGCCGCATCCGACGCAGCGATCCGTTTGGCAATCGGCAGATCGCCGTAGCCGGGTGCGCCGATCCGGTCATAAAGCAACACGCCGCCGCCTGCGATGATCACCATGGTTGCGCCCGCCGCAAGCCAACCTGCGATGCGTGGCTGACCGCCATCCTCGCCACCGGTCCGCAGGTGCGCATCCGCCGCCAGAATCCGGCG
>JAVVFB010000247.1:0-4593 GCA_032251095.1 Roseovarius sp.
AGCTTGCCGGGCTTGAGAGCGTCGATGTTTCGCTCTCGGCGGCGGATGCGGCCTTTGTCGGCGCGGTCGATGCGGCCGTTCTTTACCAGAATTCGGCCGCTGCGGGCGGGATCAACCTCAAACCCGTGCGCGAACCCAATGATGGCTATTGGTCCGATGTCTGGATGAAAAAGCCGTTTGCGGCCGTCTATTGGTCGGGCCGCTCGGTCGAGGATCAGATGTTCTCGACCGCCTATCAATGCGGCGCATCCTGGAATGACAGTTTCTGGTGCAATGACCGCTTTGACGAACTCCTGCTCAAGGCGCGCTCGGAACTTGACGAGGCCAAGCGCCGAGAGATGTACTACGAGATGCAGGCGATTTGCAGCAGCGACGGCGGCGTGGTCGTGCCGATGTTCGCCAACTATGTCTTCGGCAACTCGACCAAGGTCGCCCATACCGAGCAAATGGGCTCGAACTGGGATGTGGACGGCATGCGCTTTATCGAACGCTGGTGGTTCGCATAACCCTCGCCACGGAATGAAAAGCGGGGGGCCGGGCGCAGAGCATGCGCCGGGCCCCTTTTCGACACACCGAACATGAAAGACTGCCAAAATGACCCTTAAAACAACGCTTTCCGCCATGGCCCTTGCCGTGGCCACCGGCCCCGCCCTTGCCAATTGCGACGAGGTCGTTTTTGCCGATGTCGGCTGGACCGATATCACCGCCACCACCGCCGTCACCACCGAGGTGCTGCGCGCGCTTGGCTATGCCGCCAACATCAAGGTTCTGTCGGTGCCGGTCACCTATACCTCGATGGCCAAGGGCGATATCGACGTGTTCCTTGGCAACTGGATGCCCACCATGGAGGGCGACATTGCGCCTTATCGCGAGGCCGGCACCGTTGACACCGTGCGCGCCAACCTGGAAGGCGCGAAATACACGCTGGCCACCAATGCCGCCGGCGCGGCCCTCGGCATCACCAGCTTTGCGAGCATCGCCGCACAGGCCGAGGCGCTTGATGCCACCATCTATGGGATCGAGCCGGGCAATGACGGCAACCGGCTGATCATGGATATGATCGCCGCCGACGCCTTTGGCCTGAAAGAGTTCGACGTCAAGGAAAGCTCGGAGCAGGGCATGCTGGCGCAGGTCAGCCGCGCGGATCGCCGGGAAGAACCGATCGTCTTTCTGGGCTGGGAACCGCACCCGATGAACGCCAATCACGACATGACCTATCTGACCGGCGGTGACGACTGGTTCGGCCCCGATCTTGGCGGTGCGACGGTCTATACCAACACCCGCGCGGGCTATGTTGATGAGTGTCCGAACGTGGGCAAATTGCTGCAAAACCTGTCGTTCACCCTCGCCATGGAAAACGAGATCATGGGCGCCATCCTTGACGACGGCGAAAAGCCCGAAAAGGCAGCGACCGCATGGCTCGCCGCCAACCCCGAGGTGCTTGCCCCCTGGCTTGACGGTGTGACCACCCGCGAAGGTGGCGATGCAATGGCCGCCGTCAAAGCGGCGCTTGGCCTCTGATTGTTGACCCTGCCCCGGCCAAAATCGGTCGGGGCGGCTCCTTTCTCCACCGCAACAAACAAGGTGCGCGCGCATGGACTGGATGAGCGATCACAAAATCCCCGTCGGCGACGCCGCCGAAGGCTTTTTCCTCTGGCTTCAGGACAATGCCGCGTGGTTCTTTGACATGCTCTCGGCCCTGATGGAGGGGCTGATCGACGGCTTTCTCTGGCTGCTTCAGGCACCGCATCCGCTTGTGATCATGGCGATTTTCGTCGGCCTCACCTGGGTGCTGCAACGCAACTGGAAGACCTGCCTTTTCGTGTTCCTCGGCTTTCTCTTCATCCACAATCAGGACTATTGGGAAGAAACCACCGAAAGCCTCACTCTGGTGCTCTCCTCCTGCATCTTCTGCATGGCGATTGGCGTGCCCATCGGCATCGCCGCCGCACATCGCCCGCGGCTTTACGACTGGCTGCGCCCGGTGCTTGACCTGATGCAGACCCTGCCGCCCTTCGTCTACCTGATCCCGGCGATCGTGTTTTTCGGCATCGGCATGGTGCCCGGCCTGATCGCCACGGTGATCTTCGTGGTGCCCGCGCCGATCCGCCTTACCCATCTTGGCATTTCGTCGACCCCCAAACCCCTGCTTGAGGCCGCGCAGGCCTTTGGCGCCACCGCGCGCCAGACCCTGTTCAAGGTCGAGCTGCCCTATGCCCTGCCCCAGATCATGGCCGGGATGAACCAGACGATCATGCTGTCGCTGTCGATGGTGGTGATCGGCGCACTTGTGGGGGCGGACGGGCTTGGCGTGCCGGTCCTGCGCGCGATCAACACGGTCAATATCTCGCTTGGCTTTGAATCCGGGCTGATGATCGTGGTCGTCGCCATCGTGCTTGACCGCATGCTTCGGATGGGAGACCCGAAATGACCCTTCCCCCCAATGCCCGGCCCATCGTCGATTTCCAGAACGTCTCGATCGTCTTTGGCGACACGCCGAAAACCGCCCTGCCGCTGATGGACCAGGGCCTGTCGCGCAGCGAAATTCAGAGCCAAACCGGCCAGGTGCTCGGCGTGCATGACTGTAGCCTTTCGGTCGCACCCGGCGAAATCCTTGTGCTTATGGGGCTGTCCGGGTCGGGCAAATCGACGCTTTTGCGCGCCGTCAACGGGCTTAACCCGGTGGTGCGCGGCAAGGTCGAGATCTTTGACGGCCAACAGATGGTCGATGTCACCGGCGCCGATACCCCCACCCTGCGCCGCCTGCGCCAGCATCACGTCGCGATGGTGTTTCAGCAATTCGGCCTGCTGCCCTGGCGCTCGGTGCGCGAGAATGTCGGCCTCGGGCTCGAACTCGCCGACATCCCCAAGCCCGAACGCGATGCGCGCGTGCAAAAACAGCTCGACCTCGTCAACCTCTCGGATTGGGCCGACCGCAAGGTGGCCGAGCTTTCTGGCGGCATGCAACAGCGCGTCGGCTTGGCGCGCGCCTTTGCCACCGACGCGCCGATCCTGCTGATGGATGAACCCTTCTCGGCGCTCGACCCGCTGATCCGAAGCCACCTTCAGGACGAGCTGATCGACCTGCAAAAAACCCTCGGGCGCACCATCATCTTCGTCAGCCATGACCTTGACGAGGCCTTCAAACTCGGCGACCGCATCGCCATCATGGAGGGCGGGCGCATCGTGCAATGCGGCACCCCGCAGGATATCTTTACCAATCCCTCGACCGATTATGTGGCCGAATTCGTCGCCCATATGAACCCCCTCGGCGTGCTTTGCGCGCGCGATGTGATGGAACCCGCAAGCGGCACGCCCGAACATTGCGTCGCCCCCGACGCCACCATTCAACAGGTGATGGAACAGGCCCAGGGCCACGACAACCCCGTCGGCGTCACCGATCAGGGTCACATCATCGGCCAGATCACCCGCAACCGGATCCTCGCCAAACTGCTCGACCCGCGCGCCTGACGGCCCTTTCACTGTTCCAGAAGTACTCCGGGGGAGTCGCGCCCCGCGCGACGGGGGCAGCGCCCCCTGCCCGCCTCAGGACCTGCCCGCCCTCAGACCTTGGTCGCCGAGACCGCCGGTGTGATCGCGCGCCGCTTGAGCACCGCCTCGCGCCAGCTGATAAAACTGATCGCCGCCACGATCACCGTGCCGCCCAACAAGACGAACACATCCACCCCCTCGTCAAAGACCAACGCCCCAAGCGCCACCGCCCAGACCAGCTGCAGAAAGGTCACCGGCTGCGTCACCGCCAGCGGCGCAGCGCCGAACGCCAGCGTCATGGTGTAGTGCCCCGCCGTCGCAAGACAGGCCACCCCGAACAGGATCGTCAGCTCGCCCATCGTCGGCGTCACCCAGACCGCCGCCGCCAGCGGCGCCAGCCCGATGGTCACCGTGATCGACAGCATCGCAACCACGATCCCCGCGCTACAACGCCCCGACAGCACCTTGGCCGTCAGGTATGAAGCGCCGAAAAACACCGCCGTGAACAGCATCGCAAAATGCCCCGGCCCAACCTCGCGAAATCCCGGCCGCAGGATGATCAGCGCGCCGATCAGCGCCGCCACCACCGCCAGCACCCGGCGAAGCGCCAGCGTTTCACCCAGAAAAAGCGCCGCCCCGAGGGTGACATAGATCGGCGAGAGATAATTCATCGCCGTCACATCGGCGATCGGGATACGCGCCATGGCAAAGAACCAGAGCGACACCCCAATCGTATGCACCGCCCCGCGCGCCCCGAACATGAGCCAGATCCGCCGCTCAAGCCGCAACCGCATCAACGGGCGCAACATCGGCAACAGGAACACAAGCCCCATGGCATAACGCAGAAACGCCGCCTGCGGGGCCGGCACCCGTGTGCCAAGCACCTTCACAAGCGCGGTCACCCCGACAAAAAGGAGACCGGTCAGAACCATCCAGAAGATGCCCAGGATCGGATTTGTGGCCAGTTTGGGCGAAAGGGTCGGTTCTGCACGCATTGCGCCATTAACTCATGCAAAACAGCGGCTGTCGAGCGTTGCGCGCCCGATCTGCATGCGCCGGGCGCAACCCTGCATCCCGCCAGGGGCATGACCGCTCCCCCTC
>JAVVFB010000248.1:0-4562 GCA_032251095.1 Roseovarius sp.
CCTATGCGCGCGCGCAGATCAACCGATCGGGGCGGCGCTATGCAAGCGTGCATGTCGAGGCCTGGCAAGACAATCGCGGGCGCCCCTTTGCCCAGGCAACGGGGCATTTCCTGATGCCGCGCCGGGATGGCTGATAGCGCCATGTCGATGACCCACAGGCGGGTTCTAAGGATTGCTCTGCCGATTGTGATATCCAATGCGACGGTGCCGATTTTGGGCGCGGTCGATACTGGCGTGGTCGGACAGCTTGGGCTTGCCGCACCGATTGGCGCGGTGGGCATTGGTGCGGTGATCCTGACCGGCATTTACTGGATTTTCGGTTTTTTGCGGATGGGCACCACCGGCCTGACAAGTCAGGCGCATGGCGCCGGGCAGGTGGGCGAGGTTGCCGCGCTTTTGACCCGCGCGCTGATGATCGGCTTTGCCGGGGGTGTCGCGCTTATCGCGCTTCAGGCGCCGATTTTCTGGGGGGCGTTTCAGCTCTCTCCGGCCAGCGCCGAAGTCGAGACCCTCGCACGCGAATACCTTGCGATCCGGGTCTGGAGCGCGCCTGCGATGATCGCGTTGTTTGGCATGACCGGCTGGCTTATCGCGCAAGAGCGCACGCGCGCCGTGCTGTTCATTCAGGTGTTGATGAATGGCGCCAATATCCTGCTTGATCTGTGGTTCGTGCTTGGCCTCGATTGGGGCGTGGCCGGTGTCGCGCGCGCCACGGTGATGGCCGAGTGGAGCGGGCTTGCGCTTGGCTTCTGGTTTTGCCGGGATGCCTTTGCGGTGCCCGCCTGGCGCGATTGGCCGCGGGTGTTTGACGCCGAGCGCCTGCGCAACATGGCGGCGGTGAATAGCGATATCCTTTTGCGATCCCTGATGCTTCAGGTGATCTTCGTGTCTTTCCTCTTTATGGGAAGCGGCTTTGGCGATGTGACGCTGGCGGCCAATCAGGTGTTGCTGCAATTCCTGAGCATCACCGCCCATGCGCTTGACGGGTTCGCCTTTTCCGCCGAGGCGCTTGTCGGGCAGGCATGTGGCGCGCGCAACCGGGCCCTGTTGCGCCGCTCTGCGATCATGACAAGCCAATGGGGGCTTGTGGTGTGTTTCGTGCTTTCGGCGGGGTTTGCCGTCTTTGGCGGGACGATCATTGACGTGATGGCCAAGGCCCCGGCGGTGCAGGACGCGGCGCGCACCTATTTGATCTATATGGTGGTGGCGCCGGTTTTGGGCTTGGCCGCCTATATGTTGGACGGGGTATTCATCGGCGCCACGCGCAGCCGCGACATGCGCAACATGATGGCGGTCAGCCTTGTGATCTATGGCATCGCAGTTGCCGTGCTTGTGCCGGTCCTGGGCAATCACGGGCTATGGCTGGCGCTGTTGATAAGCTTCATCGCGCGCGGCATTACGCTTGGGCTTCGCTATCCGGGGCTTGAGCGGGGGGTCGCCGGTGAGGGCGATTGGGACGCCGCGAGCAGCGGCAAGAACAGTGCCACCTGAAGCCCGCCTTGCGGCAGGTTGTCAAGTTCCAGCCGCCCGCCGGATTGCTCGGCAAAGCCCTTGACCATCGACAGCCCAAGGCCCGATCCTTCGCCGACTGGCTTGGTGGTAAAAAACGGCTCTGTGACGCGGTTCTTGATGTCTTCAGGCAGGCCGGGGCCGGTATCCTCTATCATAAGGGCAAGTTCATCAGCGGTGGCCGAATGATCGGCGCGCAGGCGCAAGATGCCGCCCTCGGGCAGCATCGCGTCGCGCGCATTAAGGGCGCAGTTCAACAATGCGGCTTCCAGCAGGTGCCGGTCGGTCCGGATGGTCAGATCAGGAACAGGCGTGGCAAGTTCAACCTTGATGCTCTTGGGGAGCATGGCACGAAGCGTGCCTTGCAGGGCGGTCAGGAACGGGCTCACCTCCAGATCGCGGCGCATCATCTGGGATTTGCGTGAAAAGGCCAACAGCTGACGTACAAGATGCGCCGCCCGGTCAACCGAAGCACGCGCCTCGTTCACCATCACATCGCGGTCTTCGGCCTCTGGCAGCTCGGTCAGAAGATCAAGATTGCCACGGATCACGGTCAGGATGTTGTTGAAGTCATGGGCAATCCCGGTCGTCAGCTGCCCCACTGCGCGCATTTTCTGCGCTTCTGCCTCGGCCTTTTGGGCAAGGCGAAGGCGGCTGCGGGTGCGCATCGTTTGGAAAAAGTTGAATGAGTAATAGGTGCTTATGGCGAGCCCGGCAAAGGCGATGGCGATCATGCCCGCGGTGCTGTCGGTTTTCCCGATATAGGCCAGAACCGCGCCGAGGATGCTGAGGGACATAAGCACATTGTCCCAGACCGCCAGCAGCGTCAGGTCGCTGTGGCGCCCCAGACAATAAAGCCCAAGCCCGATGATGCCGCAGATCCCGAAGAACTCGTAAACCCTGCTGTCCAGAGTGATCAGATAGATCATCACCGAGACATACCAGCACGACAGCAGAATGCTGAGGCCGAGGAAGGTCAAATAGGTGCGCAAGTTCCCCGATAGCCGACGCGAGGCGAGCAACAGGATATAAGTTGCGCTCATGCCGATATAGCCAAACCCCCAGACCAACATGGCCGGGTTTTCGGTTTTCATCCAAAGGATAAGGCTTGTCACGGCAATGAGACCAAAACGCAGGCCGATTTCCGTGAGCGAAGACGCATCGGCGCGGCGCAGGGCGTCGATCTGATCGCTGTAACAGGGCGCCTTGGTCATAAACTGCCTGACGGATACATAATAAAAGGACACTGGTTTGACGTGACAGGTAGAGTAGGCCGCTTTACCCTCTCTTATCCACTGAATTTCTGTTTATGTGCCGAGGCTTGAGCGGATTTACGCAGATTTGGCGGCTCTGGGTTGTGCTTAGTCCGGGGTGCGCAAGCGTGAGTTTTGCACAAGCACCACCGCCACCAGAGGAAGCCCCACCGTCAGCGCCGTGACAAGGATCAGGAGAATCCCCAGATCCGTGTAATCGGCGGGTGTCGTCACCGCGCCGCTGACCGGATCGGTGACCTCTCGGGTGATCACGAAGACCTCGTTGAGGTATTTGGTAAACAGCGAACTGGCCGATAGCGCCAGATTGGTGAACGACGCCATCACCGCAAAGAACGTCGCCTTGAGGTTCGAGGGCGCATTGCGCGCGATCCACGCCAGCATCGGGATCATCGCGATCTGTCCCAGCGGCGATTCAATCGCGGTGTCGAGAATGGCGATAAAGCGGGCATCGACCACGCCGCCGGTCATCGCGGCGGTGATGTCCTGAATCCCATAGTAAAGCCCGATATTGGGCAGCGACATAAGCCCGCCGATCACTGTCAGAAGCACGATGATATAGACAATCGGCCGGTGCGCCATCAGCGGGCGCAGCACCACCATCCCGACCAGCGTCAGAACCGAGGTGATCAGCGACAGGATCGACAGGAATTGCTGATCGAAGTTCAGCACGTCAATCTCGAACCAGGTCAGCCCGTCGCCCGGTCGCGGCGTGGCGCGAAAGATGAAGATCACAATCGCGGTGCCGATCAGGGCGCGCGCCTTGGCCGGGTCAAGCACCGACACCAACTGGCGCATCAGCAAAAGGACAATCGCCATCGACCCGGCAAAGATGATTTCCTGACCATAGGGCACATCGCCAAGGCCAATGGTCAGCGACAGCGCCACAAAGCCCGCGCCGCCGATGAAATACCATGGGTTCGGGGTAGTCTTCTCATCCGGGCGTTCAAACAGGGTGTCGGCCTCGGCGTCGCTCAGGCCGCGGTGCAACAGGTTGCGGCGCATGCGGATTTTCTGAACCGCCGCCAGAACCACGCCCGAGACCGACACCAGCGGGATCAAGAGCGCAAAAAGGTAAATCCCGGCATAGGTCGCGGATTTCGCGGCGGCGTCGAGCGCTTCGATGCCCGAAAACATATAGATGTTGAGCATCGCCACCGCGACCGTGCCGGAAATAAGGGCAAAGCGGCCAAGGGTCTGCATCGTGGTGTGCATCGCGCGCGCGTCTTCAAGAGGGATCGGCGCGCCGGTATCGTCAAAGCGCGGCACCGCCTCGACCGACATGGCATCGGCGACCGCGTCCTGAAGGACAAGCCCGCTTGGCGCCAGAAGGTAAGAGGTGACGTACCACGCACTTATCGGCATGATCGCGGCCATCATCGCGGGCTGGCTCAGCACGAGGTACATGATAAAGACCGACAGCCCGATCAACCCGGCGCCGAGGTAAACCAAAAGCCATTTCCAGCGCCAGAAGATATCGACCAGATGCCCCAGCGGCATCTTGAGCGCCCAGGGCAGACCGGCCCAAAACGCAAGCCCGGCAAGATAGGCCGCCGAGAGATCAAGGTATTCCTTCACGAAAAAGGTGCCGACAATCATCGTCAGCCCGGAAAACCCGGCGGCGAAATAGATCATCAACGGCGGCAGGAAGGTCCAGCGCATTTGCCGCCCAAGGTCAAAGACAACCGCGTCAATCCAGGTGCCGATAAGTTTTAGCGGGGCCATGCTCTGTCCGTCCTGCCTGTTGTGGGCCTAGTTTAACGCAGGCGCGGGCCTGTGCAA
>JAVVFB010000249.1:0-4558 GCA_032251095.1 Roseovarius sp.
CTGCAACGTTCGGGATACTTCCGAACATCATCAGGTCTTACCGTGCGAATTATCCAGAGGTAAATCTGAGCCTCAACCCGATGAACAACGCAGAACTGCACAGGGCCCTCGTTTCGCGTGAGCTGGACGTGGTGTTTGCCCGGCCTACGCTGAAAGACCCCGAGTTCCTGTCAAAGCACCTTATCGAGGAAAAGCTGATCCTGGCGCTGCCCGATATTGTCGACACCGGCGGGCGCACCGTTGCCAAGCTTGAACGGCTGATGACGCATAACCTCATTCTCTACCCCGAGCGGCCCCGGCCCAGCTATGCGGATATGGTCCTCAAGGCGGTCGAGGACGCCGGATTCGAGGCTCCAATGCGCATCTGGTGCATGGACCTTCAAACCGCGCTCAGTCTGGTCGCTGTTGGCGAGGGCGTCTGCATCGTGCCTGCGTCGGTCGCGAATGCGCCACGCAAAGGCATGAAGTTTCTCAATATCGAACCCGAAATCGCGCGCACGGAGCTTTCGGTAAATTATCGTCTCGACGACCAGGGCGTGCATGTGAAAAACTTCGTCAGCATCGCCCAAAAAGTTGCCCGCAAGGTGATTTGACCGTGCGGCTCGTGGCCCGGGCCGCACCGGATCACACGCCCAGCCAGGTGTGCTGCGCGTCGTCATCGGCCTTGATCTCGTCGGCGCTGCCGGTCCAGACGACCTGGCCCTTGCCGACGACCACAACGTCATCCGCAAGCGAGGTGGCAAAGCCGAAATTCTGTTCGACGACAATCATCGACAACCCTGCGGATTTCAGATCCTGAAGCTTGTCATGGATCAGCTTCACGATGATCGGCGCCAAGCCTTCTGTCGGTTCATCAAGGATCAGCAGCTTCGGGTTCATCAACAAGCCGCGCGCGATGGCCAGCATTTGCTGTTCCCCCCCAGACAGTTGCGTGCCGCCATTGTCCATGCGTTCGCCGAGACGCGGAAACAGATCCAAGACCCGCTCCATGGTCCAATCCGCACCCGCTTCGCCAAACCGCTTGGCCGCGATTTCAAGGTTTTCGCGCACAGACAGCGAGGGAAAGATGTCGCGCGTCTCGGGCACATAGGCGATCCCGCTCTTTGCGATGTCAAAGGGCTGGCCCGCGATCGGTTTCCCCTCGAAAAGGATGTTCCCGGACTTGATCGGAAGAAGGCCCATGATCGTCTTTAACGTCGTGGATTTGCCCGCACCATTCCGGCCAAGGATCGCCAGCACCCGGCCTTTTTGGGCCTCCAGAGACAGGCCATACAGAACCTGCGTCTCGCCATATCCCGATTCAATTGCGTTCAGTTCAAGCATCTTCCCAGCTCCCCAGATAGATTTCCTTGAGCAGTTTCGACCCGCGCGCCTCTTCCGGCAGGCCGTCAAACACCACCTCGCCATAGTTCAACACGGTGATCGTATCCGCCACGTCAAAGGCCAGATCCATGTCATGCTCAATGATCAGCAAGGTCAGGTCGCGCGGCAGGTTGTTCAGCAGATCATGAAACCCTTTTGCCATCTCCGGCCCGACACCGCTGGTCGGTTCGTCCATCAACAGGACCAGCGGCCTTGTGGCAAGCGCAACGCCGACTTCAAGCTGGCGGCGCACGCCATAGCTGATTTCGGACACCCTGGCGTGAATATAGGGCATCAGGTTGACCTGCGCGGCCACCTCTTGGACGATCTCGCGCACTTCGGGTTTGGCAAGGCTGTCGGACCAAAGCCGTGTCGCGTGGCCGGTATGCACGGCGGCGGCAAGCCCAAGGTTTTCCTCAACCGTCAGCCCGTCGAACAATGTGTTCTTCTGGTAGCTGCGTGACAGGCCACGGCGGGCGCGTTTGGCGACGGGAAGCGCCGTGACGTCCTCGCCCGCCAGATGAACCGAGCCGCTGTCCGGTGTCAGTTCCCCCACCAGCTGATTGAAAAGCGTCGTCTTACCTGCCCCATTGGGGCCGAGGATCACGCGACGCTCGCCCCGTTCCAGCTTCAGCGACACCTTTCGCGTGACGTGGACGGCCCCAAAGCTTTTGTCCAGATTGCGTGTCTCAAGCATCTCTCGCTACCTCCTCGGGCTGCTGTTTGCGCGTGGCATCGGCCACGCGGCGTTCGATCCAAACGCCCCAGTGGGTCTCGATCCAGCCGAAAATCCCGTTGGTACGACTCATCACGACGGCGATCAGAATGACACCCACAACAAGGTGCCAATAGGTCGTCACGGCGCTCAACTCATGCTTGAGCAGTACAAAGGCGGCAGCCCCTACAAGCGGGCCGACCAGCGTGCCAAGACCACCGAGGATGACGATGACCAGAGCTTCGCCGGACACCGTCCAGCCAAGCAGGCCGGGTGAGATATAAAGGATGTGCTGCGCCGCAAGTGCCCCCGCCAGACCGGCGATCATGCCCGACAGACCAAACACATCCGCCTTGACCCGCCAAACGGTCAGGCCAAGCGCGCGCATCCGCTGTTCGTTGTGCATGACCCCCGTCAGCGACCGGCCCAGACCGGAGCGCAAGATCAGAACCGCCGCGCCATAGACAGCGCCAAGCACGGCAAGGCAGAACAGCGCAAAGCTGCGGCTGTCATTCAGATCAACACCGATAAAGCTCAGATCCAGCCGCGAAATGCCGCCCAGCCCATCGTCGCCGCCAAAGATCGGCGCCTCAAAGACATAGGAATAGGCCATCTGCCCAAAGGCCAACGTCGCCATGATGAAATAGATACCCTGGCTGCGTGAACAGACAGCCCCGATCACCCAGGCCGCGGCCCCGGTCACGGCAATGGCCCCGGCCATGGCCACGGGCGGAGCGATGCCCGCCTTGGTGGACAAAACCCCATAGGCATAGGCCCCCACCCCCATCAGCGCGCCGTGGCACAGCGAGACCATCCCGCCAAAGCCTGCGACGATATCAAGGGCCAGAACCAACATGGCGAGGATCAGGATTTCGGTCAGGATCTCGAGCCCGAAATATTCGGCCGTGAAGGCCTGGAACAAAGCCCCGGCAGCCAAAGCAACGAGAGCGGTATAGCGAAGAGCGTTTTGACGAAACATCGACTTATCCTTTCGCTGGGAACAAGCCCACGGGCTTGATCACAAGGACCGCGGCCAACAAGGCGTAAATGAGAACAGACGACAGTTGCGGGGCGAGCACCGCGCCGAACGTCTGCACGAAGCCGTAGATCAGCGATCCGGCGATAGCGCCCCTGAGCGAGCCCAACCCACCGATCACGATGACGATCAGAGTCGGGATCAGGATTTGCAGCCCCATATCGGGCGTGACGCTCAAGAGCGGCGCGGCAACGGCCCCGGCCAGACCGGCCAATGCGCAACCGACGCAGAACACGGTAAAGAACAGCCGTTCGACATTGATCCCAAGACAGGCAGCCATGGCATCATTATCGACGCCAGCGCGGATCATCGCGCCGATCTGCGTGCGGCTCAGGACAAAGGCCAGTGCGCCAAGGATCGCAAGGCCAAGCGCGACGATGAACAGCCGATAGGTCGGATATTCGACGCCGAGAAAGGCCAGTCGCCCCTCAAGAAGCGCAGGCACCTCAATGGCCAGCGCCAGATCGCCCCAGAAGATGCGGGTCAGATCAAGCATTGCAAAGATCAGGCCAAAGGTGACCAGAACCTGCGCCATCGGCCCGGATTTACGCATCCGTTTGATCAGCCCGGAATAGAGCAGGACACCTACCCCGGCCACAGCGACGGGTGCCAAAAAGAACCCCATCCAATAGCCCCCGACAGAGGCCAGCGATGCGGCGAAATAGGCCCCGAGCGCATAAAGCGATCCGTGCGCAAGGTTGACGAAATGCATCAGCCCGAAGATGACAGTCAGGCCTATGGAAAGCAGAAAAAGAAGCATCGACAGTTGCAGCGCATTCAGGGCCTGAAGCGTCCAAAAACCAAGATCGTGTGCCATGAGAGGTCCTCCTCGGAATGAAGTCCCGACCACAGTCAAGCGGCCGGGACAGCGGGATCAGTTCGAGACGGGGGCCATCTCGCAGCCATTGACCGGGTCAGCCTCGGCAGGAAGCTGGGCCAACACTTTTTGCGTCAGGCCGTTTGCCCCCGCCACGGTCTCGTAGACATAGACCGACTGGACTACGTTGTTGGTCGCCGGATCGATCGACAGCATGCCACGCGGGCCGTCAAAGCCGACCTGACGCAGCGCATTGGCGAGCGTTTCGCGATCTGCGGCCCCGGTCTTGGTGGCCTCGATCAAGGCACGCGCCGCGTCATATCCCTGCACGGCGAACTCTGACGGAACGCGGCCGGTCGCTGCGGTGAAGGCCTCGGCGAACACGCGGTTCGCGTCGGTGTCGATGGTCGGCACATAGTGCAGCGCGGTGATCACACCTTCGGCCGCAGGGCCTTCGGCATTCACATAAAGCGGCGAGGTCAGGAACCCGGAACCATAAAGCGGCAACTCGGCTTTCAGACCAAAGCTGTCATATTGCTTGACGAAGGAAATCGCCTCGCCGCCCGCATAGAACACATAGACCGCGTCCGCTCCGCTGGCCTTGGCCTGTGCGAGATACGGGCCAAAG
>JAVVFB010000024.1:0-21032 GCA_032251095.1 Roseovarius sp.
CGGCCCTGGCCAATGGGTTTTTTCCCGGTACGGGGCCATTTTGGTTCAACGGGTTGCGGCGCGATATTGCCGGGCTGACGCGGCGCGATACGCGCGCAGGGCATGGATTGCCCGAACGGCGCGCGGCGGATGCGTCCGGCACCTTCACCTGTTGGCAGATGGGCGGGGCCGGCGCCGTTGGCGGGCAGGTTCTGACCGGCTTGCCGGTGCTCAACCGATTGCGCCGCCGGTTTCAGGGCGATGTGGCGGTCTGGCCGTTCGAGGATCTTGCGCGCCCGGTGGCCTTTGTGGAAATCTGGCCGGGGCTGATCAACGATGTGGTCAAACGGGCCGAAAGCGCGGGCGGAATTCGTGATGCGCATCAAGTGCGGCTGATGGCGCGGGCGCTTGCGCGCTTGCCTGTGCAAGAGCAGGAGGCCATGTTGGCTGTCGACGCACCCGAGGAGGGCTGGATCATGGGGCTTGGCCATGAGGATGAATTGAGCCGCGCGGCAGAGGGGCTAACGCCACCGCCGCTGCGCGACGATTGCTTTGCGCTTCCCGGTGGTGTCGACTGGACCCCGGCAGATCAGGCGCTGGCGTTGTTGCGTGCGCGTCTGCACCGGGTTGTCGGGCAGGAACAGGTTGATCTGGCGCGTGCCCTGGGCCGGGTGCTTGCCGCGCCTGTCACGGCGCGTCGCGCAAATCCGCCGCATCCCAACACGGCGGTGGATGGTTACGGCTTTGCCTTTGCCAGCCTTGGCGAAGGCGATCAGACCCTGCCGCTGGTGGCGGGGCGCGCGGCGGCGGGGGTGCCTTATGCGGGCGCGGTGCCGCCGGGGCATGCGGTTCGGGTTCTGACCGGCGCGGCCTTGCCCGAGGGGGTCGATACGGTGATCCTGCAAGAGGATGTCAGCCTTGGCGAGAATGCGATTGCCTTTCGCGCAGGCATAAAGCCGGGCGCGAATACCCGCCGCGCGGGCGAGGATGTGGGCGAGGGCGAGACCATTCTTGCGCCCGGTCGGGTTCTGACACCCGCCGATCTGGCGCTTTGTGCCGCTGTGGGCGTGGCGCGTCTTGAGGTCTGCCTGCGGCTTCGGGTGGCGATCATTTCGACCGGGGATGAATTGGCCGAGGCCGGAGAGACGCCGCGCGAGGGCCAGATTTTTGACGCCAACCGCCCGATGCTAAGCGCGCTTGTGCGCGACTTTGGCTATGAGGTGGTTGACCTTGGCAAGGTGGCGGATGACCGCGAGGCGCTGCGCCGCGCGCTTGATCGTGGCGCGGCCGAGGCGGATGTGATCCTGACCTCGGGGGGGGCGTCGGCGGGGGATGAAGACCACGTTTCGGCGCTTTTGAACGAGGCGGGCGCGATGGCCGAATGGCGCATCGCGATCAAGCCGGGGCGGCCTCTGGCGCTTGGGATTTGGCGGGAAACGCCGGTGTTCGGTCTGCCCGGCAATCCGGTGGCGGCGCTTGTCTGTACGTTGATCTTTGCGCGCCCGGCGATGGCCTCACTCTCTGGTGCCGGGTGGTTCGAGCCGCAAGGCTTTGATGTGCCTGCGAATTTCGGGAAGCGCAAGAAACCCGGTCGGCGCGAATACCTGCGCGCGCGCATGCGCGAGGGGCGCGCCGAGGTGTTCAAATCCGAAGGCTCTGGTCGTATCAGCGGGCTAAGCTGGGCCGAAGGGTTAATCGAGTTGCCCGAGGCCGGCGCCGAGATCAAATCCGGCGACAGCGTGCGCTATATCCCCTTTGCCAGCTTTCTGCGCGGCTAGAGTCTGCTCAAAAGTGGGAACCGGTTTTGAGCAACATGCTCTAGCGGCGCGCGCTATTCGGGGGCGGGGCCGGTCACATGCACGCGCGTGCCCCAGCCGGTGCATTGCTCGGTCAGACGCGGCGGCAGGGGCTGATCGGTAAAGACCTGATGCACATCGCGCAGCGATCCGATCCGCACCGGCGCGCTGCGCTGGAATTTCGAGGCGTCGGCCACCACAAACACCTCGCGCGAGCGGTTGAGAAGGGTTTGGCCGACGACCACCTCCTGAATGTCGAAATCAAGCAGGTCGCCATCGACATCCATCGCCGAACAGCCAAGAATCGCATAGTCGAACTTGAAATTCTCGATCGTGCGCGCCGTCAGGTTGCCTACAAGCCCGTTATCGGCCCGCCGCAGAGCACCGCCCGCAACCACGATGTTACAGGATTTGTTGGCCAGCAGGATTTGCGCCACGTTCATGTTGTTGGTGACCACCATCAGATTGCGGTGATCAATCAATTCACGCGCGACGGCCTCGGTGGTGGTGCCGATATCAAGGAAAACCGAGGCCTCGTCGGGGATCGCGGCGGCGCAGGCGCGCGCGATGGCGGTCTTGGCGGCCTCGTTCAGGCGGCGGCGTTCCTCGTAGAGGATATTGTTGACGCCCGAGGGCAGGATCGCGCCGCCATGCACCCGCTCAAGCTTGCCGGCATTGGCAAGCTCGGTCAGGTCGCGGCGGATGGTCTGGACGGTGACGTCAAAACGCTCGGCAAGGCCTTCGACGGTGACCTTGCCCTCGGCGCGGGCGATTTCAAGGATGTCGGGTTGGCGAAACGATTGCGACATATGGTTGTCCTTACACGGGCCTTAAACGGGCCTTGGTTCGATTATGTTCGTTTTTGTCCGTTGCGCAAGGCTGTGGGCCAAGTTTCGGGCGAAAGCCACGAATCGCGGCCTGATTTGCCAAGCTGACCCAAGGTTAAGGGGCGGGGTTTGGCTCTTGCAGCCAAGCCATGTCGGAGGTTTTCAGGTAAATCGTAATGAAAACAATCAAGGCGGGTAAAAGGGAAAATAAACGAATATTCTTTTCTTGACGTTTCACCGAATTGATGGTCGTTTTGTCGCAGATTGAAGGGGGATATCGGTGCCGGATGCCAATGCAGACAGGATTGTCGATCTGTTCGTCATTGGCGGCGGGATCAACGGCTGTGGCATTGCGCGCGATGCGGCGGGGCGTGGCTTGTCGGTCGAACTGGCCGAGATGAATGATCTGGCCTCGGCGACCTCTTCGGCCTCGACCAAGCTATTTCACGGTGGCCTGCGTTATCTGGAATATTTCGAAATCCGGCTGGTGCGCGAGGCCTTGATCGAGCGCGAAACCCTGTTGCGCGCGATGCCGCATATCAGCTGGCCGATGCGGTTTGTCCTGCCGTATCATAAGGATATGCGGTTCGAGGGGGAAACGCCGACCTCGCGCATTCTAAATCTGGTGATGCCCTGGATGAAGGGTCGGCGCCCGGCTTGGCTTATCCGGCTTGGCCTGTTTCTTTACGACCACCTTGGCGGGCGCAGGATTTTGCCGGGCACAAGCACGCTTGACCTTGCTCGCGCGCCCGAGGGGGCGCCCCTCAAGGACAAGTTCACCCGCGCCTTTGAATATTCCGATTGCTGGATCGAGGATAGCCGCCTTGTGGTGCTGAACGCGCGCGATGCGCAGGCGCGTGGCGCGGCGATCCGCACCCGCACCAAGGTGCAATCGGCCGAGCGGGCCGGTGATCTCTGGCGCATCACGCTTGTCGATCAGGCGACCGGCCATCGCAGCACCCTGCGCGCGCGCGCGCTTGTGAATGCCGCCGGGCCTTGGGTCAAGGATGTGATCTCGGGCACGCTCCGGCTGAATTCGACCGAAGGCGTGCGGCTTGTGCGCGGTAGCCATATCGTGACCAAGCGGTTGTTTGAGCACGACAAATGCTATTTCTTTCAGGGCGGCGACGGGCGGATCATTTTCGCCATCCCCTATGAGACCGACTTTACCCTGATCGGCACGACCGACGCCGAGCATCCCGATGCCAGCCAAAAGCCGGAATGCACGCCAGAGGAGGCCGCGTATCTGTGCCGCTTTGCCAGCGAATATTTCAAGGCGCCGGTGACCCAGGACGATATCGTCTGGACCTATTCCGGCGTGCGCCCGCTTTATGACGACGGTGCCAAATCGGCCACGGCGGCGACGCGCGATTATGTGCTGTCGCTGGAAGACACAAATGGCGCGCCGCTTTTGAATGTGTTTGGCGGCAAGATTACCACCTATCGCAAGCTGGCCGAGGCGGCGCTGACCAAGCTTGCGCCGCATTTTCCGCAGGCAAAGGGCGGCTGGACGGCGGGCGTGGCCCTTCCGGGCGGGGATTTTCCGGTCGATGGGTTTGAGGGCTTGGCGCAAAGCCTGCAACGGGGCTATCCTTTCCTGAGTGGGCCCTGGGCGCGCCGTCTTGTGCGCGCTTACGGCTCCGAGGCGGTGGATATCCTTGGCGATGCGCGCGAGGTCGGTGATCTTGGCCCGGATTTTGGCGCCACCCTCACGGGCGCCGAGGTGCGTTGGCAAATGCGCCGCGAATTCGCCCGTGAGGCCGGCGATGTGGTCTGGCGGCGCACGCGGCTTGGTCTGCGCCTGAGCGAGGCGCAGATTGCGGCACTTGACGATTTCATGCTGCAAGAGCGCCGCACCTCTGCGGTGCGCGCGGTGGCCAAGGGATGAACAGGGGTTTCAATCAATGACGCTTGACCTGAAGGGCGTATCAAAGCGGGTGAACGGGCGGGTGCATATCCATCCCACCGACCTTAGGCTTGAGGCGGGTACGATGAATGTGCTGTTGGGGCCGACATCGTCGGGGAAAACCTCGCTTATGCGGCTTATGGCGGGGCTGGATGTGCCCGACACGGGGCGGATACTCTGGCAGGGGCAGGACGTGACCGGCATGCGCGTGCAGGATCGCCGCGTTGCCATGGTCTATCAACAGTTCATCAATTACCCCTCGATGAGCGTTTATGACAACATCGCCTCGCCGATGCGCCTCATGGGCAAGACCCCGGCCGAGATTGACGCCGCCGTGCGCAACACCGCCGATCTGATGCAGCTCTCGCCGATGCTTGATCGCAAGCCGCTCGAACTTTCGGGCGGGCAGCAACAGCGCTGTGCCTTGGCGCGGGCCTTGGTCAAGGATGCCGGGCTGGTGTTGCTGGATGAACCGCTGGCGAACCTTGATTACAAGCTGCGCGAAGAGTTGCGCGCCGAGATCCCCAAGATTTTCGAGGCGGCAGGCAGCATCTTTGTCTATGCCACCACCGAACCCGAAGAGGCGCTTTTGCTGGGCGGCAATACCGCCACCCTCTGGGAAGGGCGGGTCACGCAATTCGGCCCGACACCGGGGGTCTACCGGCAGCCCAATGACGCCACCACGGCACGGGTGTTCAGCGATCCGCCGATGAATTTCCTTGAGGTCACCAAGGCGGGGGATCGTATTCTTTTCGGCGAGGGCCAATCCGCCCCCGCGATCGCGAGTATGGCCGATCTGGGCGACGGGCCGTATCTTGCCGGGTTCCGCCCCAATCACCTTGAGCTGGAACAGCGGGCCAGAGACAGCCTGGTGTTTGACGCCCGCCTGAGCGTGACCGAGATCACCGGCTCGGAAACCTTTGTGCATCTTGATCATCATGGCGCGCGTTGGGTGGGTCTTGTGCATGGCGTGCGCGATCTGAAACTGGGGGCGGCGCTTCGGGTCTATCTTGATCCGGCGCATGTCTATGTCTTTGCCCAAGACGGCGCGCTTATGGCCCCTGCGGCCTATGCCTTGGCGGCCTGAGGGGGGAACATGGCAAAAATAACGCTTGATAATCTGGCGCATAGCTATCTGCCCAAGCCCGCGCATGAGGGCGATTATGCCCTCAAGGAGCTTAACCACGTCTGGGCCGATGGCGAGGCTTACGCGCTTTTGGGGGCGTCGGGTTGTGGCAAGTCAACGCTTCTCAACATCATTTCGGGGCTGTTGCATCCCTCACAGGGGCGCATTCTGTTCAACGATCACGACGTCACCGCACAGGCCACCGCCGCGCGCAATATCGCGCAGGTGTTTCAGTTTCCGGTGGTCTATGACACGATGACTGTCCGCGACAACCTTGCCTTTCCGCTCAAGAACCGAGGCGCGCCGGCGGATTATATCCGCGACCGGGTGCAGGCGATTGCCGAGATGATCGGCATGGAGGCCGAGTTGAACCGCAAGGCGCGCGGTTTGACGGCGGATGCCAAGCAGAAGATCTCGCTTGGCCGTGGCATGGTGCGCGAGGATGTCAACGCGCTTTTGTTTGACGAGCCGCTGACGGTGATCGACCCGCATATGAAATGGGAGTTGCGCACCCAGCTCAAGGCGCTGCATCACGAATTTGGCCACACCATGATCTATGTCACCCATGACCAGACCGAGGCGCTGACCTTTGCCGACAAGGTGGTGGTGATGCACGACGGGCGGGTGGTGCAGATGGGCACGCCGCAAGAGTTGTTCGAGCGCCCCGAGCATACTTTCGTAGGCTATTTCATCGGTTCGCCCGGCATGAACCTTCTGGACGCCGAAGTCAGCGGCACAACCGCGATTGTGGCGGGCACCAAGGTGGCGCTTGGTGCCGATTATGGCCGCCCCAAGGGCCGGGTTCAGATCGGCGTGCGCCCCGAATTCGTGACTTTGGCAACCGGGGATGCGGGCCTTGCCGTGACCCTGCGCCGGGTCGAGGATGTGGGCCGCCACAAGATCCTGCGCTGTGAATTTCAGGGCACCGAGATCAACGTGATCGCCGCCGAGGGGCAGGGCATTTCGCCTGATATGACGCGGCTGATCTTTGAGCCGAGCGCGATCAACGTCTACGCCGACGATTGGCGCGTCAGCCCGAAATCCCCCGCAGAAGAGGCCGCATAATGGACAAGACCGTCAATCAAAAAGCGTGGTTTCTGGTGCTTCCGGTGCTGATCCTGGTGGCGTTTTCCGCCGTGATCCCGCTGATGACCGTGGTTAATTATTCGGTGCAGGATACCTTCGGCAACAACCAATTCTTCTGGGCCGGTCTTGAATGGTTCGACGATATGCTCGGTTCCGAACGGATGTGGGATGCGCTTGCGCGGCAGGCGGCGTTCTCGGCGATCATTCTGGCGATTGAAATCCCGCTTGGCATTTTCGTCGCGCTCAACATGCCAAAGAAAGGGTTCTGGGCCTCGCTCTGCCTTGTGCTGATGTCTCTGCCGTTGTTGATCCCGTGGAACGTGGTCGGCACCATCTGGCAGATTTTCGGCCGGGTCGATATCGGGCTTCTGGGTTATACGCTTGATAAGATGGGGGTTTCTTACAACTATACCCAGGATATCACCGCCGCATGGATCACCGTGATCGTGATGGATGTCTGGCACTGGACCTCGCTTGTCGCGCTTCTGGCCTATGCCGGGCTGCAATCCATTCCCGATGCCTATTATCAGGCCGCCAAGATTGATCAGGCGAGCCGTTGGGCGGTGTTTCGCTATATTGAACTGCCGAAAATGGCCGGGGTTCTGATGATCGCCATTCTGTTGCGCTTCATGGATAGTTTCATGATCTACACCGAACCCTTTGTCGTCACCGGCGGGGGCCCCGGCAATGCCACGACCTTTCTTTCGATCGACCTTGTGAAGATGGCCTTGGGTCAGTTTGATCTTGGCCCGGCGGCGGCGTTCTCGATCATGTATTTTCTGGTTATACTTCTGATTTCATGGGTATTTTATACCGTGATGGTCAATCTTGACAAGCGGGAGGGCAACTGATGGCCGGGCCAAACGCATCGCGCCTCAATGGCAAGGCCATCGTTATGGGGCTTTACCTGTTGTTTCTGATGCTGCCGATCTATTGGCTGATCAACATGAGCCTCAAGACCAATGACGAGATCCTTGGGGTGTTTTCGCTCTGGCCGCAGAACCTGACATTTGCCAATTATGCGACCATCCTGACCGATGCCAGCTGGTATATGGGTTATGTGAATTCGCTGATTTACGTGGTGATGAACACGGTGATTTCGATCACCGTGGCCCTGCCGGCGGCCTATGCGTTCAGCCGCTATAGTTTCATGGGCGACAAGCATCTGTTCTTCTGGCTTTTGACCAACCGGATGGCGCCACCTGCGGTCTTTGCCTTGCCGTTCTTTCAGCTTTATTCAAGCGTCGGATTGTTTGACACGCATATCGCCGTGGCGCTCGCGCATTGCCTGTTCAACGTGCCGCTGGCGGTGTGGATTCTTGAGGGATTCATGCGCGGTGTGCCGCGTGAAATCGACGAGACCGCCTATATCGACGGCTATGGGTTCGGGCGGTTCTTCATCAAGATTTTCATGCCATTGATCGCCAGCGGCGTCGGCGTCGCGGCGTTCTTCTGCTTCATGTTCTCTTGGGTTGAACTGCTGCTGAGCCGCACCCTGACCAGTGTCGACGCCAAGCCGATTGCGGCCACCATGACCCGCACGGTGTCGGCCTCTGGCCTCGATTGGGGCGTGCTCGCCGCTGCCGGGGTGCTTACAATCGTGCCGGGGGCCTTGGTGATCTATTTCGTGCGCAACTACATCGCCAAGGGTTTCGCGTTGGGGAGGGTTTGAACAATGGACTGGATGGCATGGACACTCCCCACGGCGATCTTCTTTGCGGTCATTGCCGTCTTGCTGATCACCTTCACGGTGCTGGCGATCAAGTTTCCTGAAACGCCCAGGGTGGGTGTGCTGAGGATTGAGACCACGCGCGGCGACCGGCTTTTCATCACGCTTCTGGGCTCGGCCTTTATCAATCTAGCCTGGCTTGGTTTTGTGGGCACAAATCAGCCCTATGCGATGATCGTTTGCGCGATCTACGCGGCGGCGGTGTTTCGCTGGGTTTGACCCCGCGAAGAATACCCTTCGGGCGCGAGAGTGGCCGGGGCTTATACATAACGAAGTTCGATCTAGGGAGGATCCAAAATGAACTTTCGACTGAAAACCTCAACCGCGCTGGTGGCGCTGGCCTTGGCGGCCGGTCCGGCACTGGCGGATATGCAGAGCGCCCGCGCGTTTCTGGATAGCGAGATCGGCGATCTGTCGTCGCTGAGCCGCGCCGATCAAGAGGCCGAGATGCAGTGGTTCATTGATGCCGCCGCACCGCTTGCGGGGATGGAGATCAAGGTGGTCTCGGAAACCATCGACACCCATAGCTACGAATCCAAGGTGCTGGCCCCGGCCTTTACCGCGATTACCGGCATCAAGATCACCCATGACCTTATTGGCGAGGGCGATGTTGTCGAGAAGCTTCAGACCCAGATGCAATCGGGCGAGAATATCTATGACGGTTACATCAACGACTCTGATCTGATCGGCACCCACTGGCGCTATCAGCAGGCGCGCAACCTGACCGACTGGATGGCGGGCGAGGGGGCGGATGTGACCAACCCCAATCTTGACCTTCAGGATTTCATCGGGCTGTCGTTTACCACCGGCCCCGATGGCAAGGTCTATCAGCTTCCCGATCAGCAATTCGCGAACCTCTATTGGTTCCGCTATGACTGGTTCAACGACGAAAAGAACAAGGCGGATTTCAAGGCGGCTTATGGCTATGATCTTGGGGTTCCGGTCAACTGGTCGGCCTATGAGGATATCGCGGAATTCTTCACCGGGCGCGACCTTAGCCACCTTGGGGTCGAGGGCGAAGTCTTTGGCAACATGGATTACGGCAAGAAAGACCCAAGCCTTGGCTGGCGCTATACCGATGCGTGGATGTCGATGGCCGGCATGGGAGACAAGGGCGAGCCGAACGGCCTTCCGGTGGATGAATGGGGCATCCGGGTGAATGAAAACTCACAACCCGTCGGCTCTTGCGTTGCACGTGGCGGGGCCACAAACGGCCCGGCGGCGGTTTATGCGGTCACCAAGGCGATTGAATGGCTTGAGAAATATTCACCGCCCGCCGCCGCCGGCATGACCTTCTCCGAGGCGGGGCCGATTCCCGCACAGGGCAATGTCGCGCAACAGATGTTCTGGTACACCGCGTTTACCGCCGCCACGGTCAAGCCCGACCTGCCGGTGATGAACGAGGACGGCACGCCGAAATGGCGCATGGCCCCAAGCCCGCATGGCGCGTATTGGTCTGAGGGCACCAAGATCGGCTATCAGGATGCCGGCTCGTGGACCTTGATGAAATCGACGCCGGTGGACCGCGCCAAGGCGGCCTGGCTTTATGCCCAGTTCATCACCTCGAAAACCGTGGATGTGAAGAAAAGCCATGTCGGCCTGACCTTTATCCGTGAAAGCACGATCCAGCATCAGAGCTTTACCGACCGCGCCGACAAACTTGGTGGTCTGGTTGAGTTCTATCGCTCGCCGGCAAGGGTTCAGTGGTCGCCCACCGGCACCAATGTGCCCGATTATCCCAAGCTGGCACAGCTTTGGTGGCAGAATATCGGCGATGCCATGTCGGGCGCCAAGACCCCGCAAGAGGCGCTTGATAGCCTCTGTGCGGATCAGGAAAAGGTGCTTGCCCGTCTGGAACGCGCCGGCATTCAGGGTGATGTCGGTCCCAAGCTCAACGACGAGATGGACCCGGAATACTGGCTGAGCCAGCCCGGATCGCCCAAGGCCAAGCTTGCCAACGAGGACGAAGAGCCGATCACCGTCGCCTATGACGAGCTGATCAAATCCTGGCAGTGACGGCAGCCGCCGGGGCGTGCCCCGGCGACGGGCGCCATCCTCGGGCTTGACCCGAGGAACGCAAGACTGAAATATCCCCGGGTCACGCCCGGGGATGACTCATTTTGAAAACGGACCACGCCCATGACCCATATCCTCGCCATTGATCAGGGCACCACCTCAAGCCGGGCGATCCTGTTCGATGAGAGCATGCGGATCGTGGCCACCGCGCAGGAAGAATTCCCCCAGCATTTTCCGCAATCGGGTTGGGTGGCGCATGATGCCAACGATCTTTGGTCAAGCACGGCGGGCACCTGTCGCGCGGTGATTGAAAAGGCCGGGCTTACGGGTGCGGATGTGGCCGCGATCGGCATTACAAATCAGCGTGAAACCACCGTGGTCTGGGATAAAAAGACCGGGCAGGCGGTGCATCACGCGATTGTCTGGCAGGACCGGCGCACCGCCGAGTATTGCCGCGCGCTTCGCGAGGCAGGCCACGAGCCGATGGTGGCCGAGCGCACCGGCTTACTGCTTGATCCCTATTTTTCGGGCACCAAGCTGCGCTGGATATTGGAGAATGTGGAAGGCGCGCGGGCGCGCGCCGAGGCCGGTGAATTGCTGTTTGGGACGGTCGACAGCTTCCTGATCTGGAAGCTGACCGGCGGGGCGGTGCATGCCACCGATGCCACCAATGCCGCGCGCACCCTGCTTTACGATATCCGCAAGGGCAGGTGGAGCAAGACGATCTGCGATCTTCTGGATATCCCGATGCAGATGCTGCCAGAGGTGCGCAACAGTGCCGATGATTTCGGCCATGCGCGCGCCGATCTGTTCGGGCGTGAAATTCCCATTCGCGGGGTGGCGGGCGATCAACAGGCCGCGACCGTCGGGCAGGCCTGTTTCAAACCGGGCATGTTGAAATCTACATACGGCACCGGATGTTTTGCGCTTTTGAATACCGGCGACACGCCGGTCGTGTCGCAAAACAGGCTGTTGACCACCATCGCCTATCAGCTTGACGGCACGCCGACCTATGCGCTTGAAGGCTCGATCTTTGTGGCCGGGGCGGTGGTGCAATGGCTGCGCGATGGTCTTGGGATCATCCGCGCGGCGAGCGAGACACAGCCCCTGGCCGAACGCGCCGACCCGGAACAGAACGTGGTGCTTGTGCCGGCCTTTACCGGACTTGGCGCGCCCTATTGGAACGCCGAATGTCGCGGCGCGATGTTCGGGTTGACGCGCAATACCCGCCCCGAGGAACTGGCGCGCGCGGCGCTTGAAAGCGTCGGCTTTCAGACCCGCGATCTGTTGCAGGCGATGCGCGACGATTGGGCCGGTCAGGGCGCCGATGCGGTTCTCCGGGTTGACGGCGGCATGAGCGCGTCGGATTGGGCGATGCAGTTTTTGTCGGATATCATTGATGCGCCGGTGGATCGCCCCGAGGTGCTTGAAACCACGGCGCTTGGGGCGGCCTGGCTTGCCGGGATGCAGATCGGGCTTTACCCCGGCCAGGACGAATTCGCCGCGACCTGGGCGCTTGAACGACAGTTCTTGCCCGCGATGGATGACAGAGTGCGCCAGAGCAAGACCGCGGCTTGGAAACGGGCAGTCGATTCAACCCTGGGTTTTTAGGATATTGGCCTGAAAGATGGTATGATGAGGTCACGATAGGTTTCGCCGTTGTGATCTCATCGCCTATTGTTAACGGCCTTTGATCATATTACTTTTTTAAGGAATTGATGAATGGGCCTTTGGCCCGAAGGAGCACCCATGACCGATCCGGTCTCTGTCATAGTCCCTGCCAGAAACGAGGCCGAAACCATTCGCAAGGTGGTTTCTGTCCTGTTCGGGATGGCAGATGTGGGCGAGGTTGTCGTGATCGACAATGCATCCGACGACGCAACCGCCGCCGAGGCGCGCGCAGCGGGCGCGCGGGTTGTGTCCGAGCCACAGGCCGGCATGGGCCACGCGGTGCGCACGGGGATTGCGGCGACAAGATACGACTGGGTGATGAAGGTCGATGCCGATCTCGATAAATTCGACACTGACCTTTTCGCACGCATGCCCGCCGCGCGCGGCCCCGAAATCGGGCTGGTCAAGGGTGCATGGCATGATCCGGCGGATAATATGCCGATGACGCGGCTGTTGGTGATGCCGGCGATCTGTCTCATGTTTCCGGGGCTTGGACATTTGCGGGCGCCCAACTCGGGGCTTTACCTGTTCAACAAGTCGCTGATCGCCCATGAGGCGCTTGTCGGTGACTATGCCGTCGATCTTGATGTGATGCTGCGGGTGCATGCGTCGGGCGCGAAGGTGGCCGAGGTCGATATCGGCCGGATCGAACATGACGTGCGCGACGTGCCCCATTACAATGCCATGGCCGAAGAACTTCTGCGGTTTTTCCTCAGCCGTCAAAGTCGTCAGATCACCACTGAATTGGTGGTGCTGGCGCAGGATGCCGAGGATGTGATCCGCAACGCGCTTGGCACATTGGCCGCCAAGGCGGTCGCGGGCGGTCGGGTCACGATCTATCTTGCACGCGATGACGGCCCGGCCGTTCCGCTTTTACGCGAGTTGCTGGCGCCCTATCCGACACTGCGTATTCTGCCGCTTGCGCGGGCTGCGGGCTTTGCGCCCGGTGCAACCACGACAAATCTCTGTATTCTGGCGCCTTTCCCGCAGGCCGGCGATACGCATGCGCTTGAGGCGGCTGTGGGGCTTGATGCGGGGGCGGGTGATTGCCCCTGCGAGCTTTTGCTCATGCCGGTTCATACGGCGGGGCGTGTGATAAGCGGTTTCCGCCCCGAAATCGCCCCCGAGACTGCGGATGGCGAGGCGATCAAACGCATGGCGCTATCACGGATTGATCCAGAGGCGCAGACAGAGATGGTGATGCGCGAGGTGTTCCAACGCTATGCGTCGCTGCCAGAGGCGCTTCGGCCCGGGTTTCACCCGGCGACGACGCGCCCCTCTGTGGGCTGACGTCCTGACCGTCACAAGTTTAGGGGCTGCAATGGGCCGGCGGCGCTTGTGTTCAGGCGCCTTTGAAGTTGACCTCGCCTTCATGCTCCATTGCATTTTCCTGTGCTGCCTTTTGGCGATCATCGCTGCGGTTGCGCCGGGTTCGGCCATATTGCCCGATGCCGACCGCCAAAAGGATGATCGCACCGCCGGGGATCAGGCCGGGGCCGGGATCTTCGCCGAGCATCACCATGGCAATCAGGATCGCCGCCAGCGGCGAGAACGAGGTGGCCAGTGAGACATCGCCAGAGCGGGCATATTTCAGGCCAAGCGCCCAGGCGAACTGACCGCCGATAACCACGATCAGCGCGTAGATCCAGACCCACTGCCAGACGATAGGATTGAACACGTCCTCAAAGTGTTTCGGCCCGAACAGATAGATCGCAAGGAAAAAGTAAAAGGTGGTGCCTACGGCGGTGCGGTAGATCGAGAAGATACCGAGCGGGATGCCGCGAAGCCCGGTGCGCGCCACCAGGGTCGAGGCGATATAGGACAGGGTCGCAAGCAGCGCGCCAATCTCGCCCTTGCCGAGGACAAAACTGTTGTCGCCGCCCTTGAGCGCGATCATCAGCGCCGCACCGCAGAGGGCAACAAGGCCGGCGGCAAAGGACCACGGCTCGAACTCTTCGCGCAACAACAGATAGGTCGCCAGCAGGAACAGCGGCGGCTCGATCCGCCCCATCAGGACCACGTTGGTCACCGTGGTATGTTCCAGCGCATAGAAAAACAGCCCCGGTGTCAGCGCCGAGGACAAAAATGCCGAAAGCGTCAGGATAATCCAGTGTTTCGCCTTGAGCGCGCGCAGGTTCTCAAGCGTCCAGTCGCGCCAGAACATGAAGACCATCGGCACCATCGACATCAAAGAGCCGACAAACAGCAGGTTGCAATAGGTGATGACATTGCGCCCCATGACCCGGTTATTCGATCCGATATCGGCCAGCAGCGACACAAGCGAGTTCGACGAGGCATAGATGATCACCGCAACCCACGCCAGAGCGGCGCCCAGCAAGACCTTGGATTGATCGGGCAGGGTTTGGGTGGGGGCATGGCTCATAATGGCTGTCCTGATCTGAAATGGCTTTCTTCTCCCAGCCTGCGCCTTCGCCGAGGGTCGATCAATGCACGGTTGTACACTTGCCCGTCACGTTGCCGATAGCGGCACGTAATATTGTTTCAAAACCGATCCTTGGGTCACGCTTGTGTGGGCAGGCGTGAAAATCTTCGTGATTTCGGTTGTAATGCAACCGCTCTGCGGCAAGGTTGCGCAGGAAGACGGGCCATCGGGGCGCGAAGCGACAGGAACACGAGGTGCAATCCAGAGCATGACAGAGCAATCACAAGACGCAAAGACCGGCTTTGTCACGATTTTCGACGATACCTATAATCAGCCCGATTGCCGGGCTTATTTTCGGATGATGGATGCGCTTGGCTATCGCAATCAGCATCACGCGGTGGCCGCGTTTCGCGCGGGCCTTGCCGAGATGATGCGGCTGCGCGGGCTCGCCTCGGCGCGGATCGTGGATTTTGCCAGCAGCTATGGCATCGTCAGTGCGCTGATGGGGCATGACCTGACGCTGGCCGAGGTGTTTGACCGCTACCGCGCCCCGGCCTTTGACGGGTTGGGCGCGCAAGAGGTGATCCGACAGGATCGCGCCTGGCTTGAAAGCAAGCGCCGCAAGGCTCCGCCGATGCGGTTTGTCGGCATTGATGTGGCGCCCAATGCGGTGGCCTATGGGCTGGGCGCGGGGCTTTTTGATGCGGGGTTTGTCGAGGATTTGCAGGACAGTCCCGCGTCGGGCGCGCTGAGCGCAGAGCTTGCGCAAGCCGACATGATCGTGGAATGCGGCAGCGTGGCACAGCTTATGCCGAACGCGCTTGACCGGCTTTTATCGGCGGCGGGTGCGCGCAAGCCTTGGGTGATGACCTCGCCCATTCGTGGCAATGAGCGGCCCGAGGCGGCCGAGGTGTTGCGCGCACACGGGCTTGTGGTGGAACAGGTGCCGGTGCCGCCCTTTGTGCATCGCCGGTTCGAGAGCGCGGAGGAACAGGCCCGCGCCATCGCCAATGCAAGGCTACAGGGCCATGATACCGAGGGCGTGGAAACCACCGGGCATTTTCATGCGCAGGTCCTTCTGGCACGCCCCGCAGACGAGCTGAGCAATCCTGCGGATTGGCCGCTGCCCGTGCGCGTGGCGCCGATGGGCTAGGGCGGTCATAGCCTGTTGTCGCGGGGCGCGCGCCGGGCTATCATTATTGGCGTTATTGCAAGCGATTTTTCCAGACACTCGACCTATTTGCCAAAAGGGATCGCCAATCTTGCCAAACCTCTCCCCGTCTCCTGACCGCGCCATTCGCGGTGCTGTTGGCCGGATCTGATGCGATGCGCGGGCTTGGATTTGTGACCTGTGCCGCGGTGGTTGCCTTTGGCTATGGCGGCGGACAGCTTGGGCTTATGCTTGTGACACGCGGCACTGAGGCGGCGGCCCCGGTTTAGATCGGGGCGGCGCTTGCGGCGGTGGATGCCGCCACACCCGAGGCTCTGCCGGAAGACTGGCCACCAGCTATTGATGATGGTGGTGGGCGGCATGGTTCTTGTGATCGTTCTGGCGATCCTGTTGCCGATTTTCGACCTTCAGTCCTCGGTCGGTTAACCCACGCTATAGGGCAGCACGCCGCGCTCGTCGGGGGTCACCTGAAGGCGGCGTTCAAGCGGCGGAACCGAGCGTTGATGACACTCGGCACGCTCGCAAATCCGACAGGAAATGCCAATCGGCTCGAATGCGCGGGCGTTGCTGACGTCAAGATCATCCGCATAGACCAGATCGCCCGCATGTTTCACCTCGCAGCCAAGGGCAATCGCGAAACGGCGCACCGGCGCGCCAAAACTGCCGCCGGGTTTGCTCACGTCGCGCGCAAGGCTGATATAGCGCACGCCGTCGGGGGTTTCGGCCAATTGGCGCAGAAACCGCCCCGGCGTCTCGAAGGCGCGATGCACATTCCAGAGCGGACAGGCCCCGCCAAAGCGCGCAAACTGAAGCCGCGTCGCCGAATGGCGCTTGGTGATCGTACCGGCCTGATCGACGCGCACGAAAAAGAACGGAATGCCCTTGGCGCCGGGCCGTTGCAGGGTCGAAAGACGATGGCACACCTGCTCGATCGAGGCGCCAAAACGGTTGGCGAGCAACTCAAGATCATGCCGCGTTTCCTGCGCCGCCTCAAGAAATTTGCCATAGGGCATCATCGCCGCGCCGGCAAAGTAATTGGCAAGGCCGATCTTGGCGATGGCACGGGCCGTGTCGGATTGAAAGCGCGCGAAATCCAGCGTCGCCTCCAAGAGCGCGTCCTGCGTCAACAGCGCCAGCTGTAACAAGATCTGGAATCGCCGGGTTTCAGGGGCGGCGCGTGACGACAGGTATAAAACCCCGGTCGCGCGGTCATAATGGCGCAGTTTGCCGACATCATCCTGCGCCAGCGTGAGTCCCATCGTCGCAAGGCGCTCGGCGGCCAGATCATAGGCCGCCTTCTTGCTGCCGCTGCTGGCAAAACGCTCGGCGGCATGATCGACGGCGTCGATATAATTGTCGCAATAGTGAAAGAAGTCGCGCACCTCGTCCCAGGGGCTCGATTGGCTGCGCGCATCTTCGCGCCCCAGGGCTTCGTCAAGCGAGGCAAGCCGCTCATGGGTCTGACGATAGGCGCTGTGCAATTCCAGAAAGGCGCGCGCCAGAGCCGGGGCGTTCGACGCGGTCAGCCGCAGATCGGCCAGCGGCGGCGGGTCATCGCCAAACACCGGATCGGCGAGCGCCTCGCGCATGTCGCTGACCATCCGCTCGGCATCTCCAGTCGATAACTCCGTGACATCAAAACCAAATTCCTGCGCCAGCGCCAGAACCACAGTGGTGCTGACCGGGCGGTTGTTGTTCTCCATCTGGTTCAGATAGGGCAGGGATACGCCCAGCTTGGCGGCAAAATCCTTTTGTGTCAGCCCCAGCCTCTGACGTGTTTCGCGCAGCTTGGCACCGGCATAGAGTTTCTGTGTGGCCATGATCGTCCCACCCTTGGCTTTGCAGATTAGCTATGGCCCAGATTAGGTTTGCAAATCACCCACGGCAAGCCCGCAATTCCAACTTTCATCTTTCCATAAATACTCAAATCCGCGCCTACAGCGAGTCGCCCGGCTGACGGTTTTTGCCCCAGGGGCTTCGGTTTTACCCATTGCAGTGCGCGCATTGGCTGTTAGGCTGGTCCTACCTTGGTGCCGCCTTTGGCGGAGAATTGGGAAGCCGGTGCAATTCCGGCGCTGCCCCCGCAACGGTAAGGGAGGGCGCTTTGACAAAAGACCACTGGGCCCAGACGGGTCTGGGAAGGTGTCAAAACGCAGGGCCTGATCATCTGGCCCACCCCTCCAAGCCCGGAAACCAGCCCAGGTGCAACGTCAAACCGCGGGGGGCGGTGTGGGCGGGTGACCGCAAGCCCTGTCCAACCATGCCCGCCGCCCCATTCGGCCCGGGGTGTGGCCGTGGAGTAGTCTTGAAATGTCGCTGAATCGAATTCTCGACGGGTTGGAACAAAGCACTGCAATCGGCAGGCAGGCGCTTGATCACGCACGATGTGGTTTTCTGGAATGGGCGATGTCCGTCAAGGGTTCGGTCACGCCAACACTGGCGCGTGACGCATTGAGCGACCCGGCGGTGCTGGCGGCCCAAAGTGCTGCGGCGCGGGCCTTTGTCGGCTATCTGGAGCAGGCGTGCCGGAGCGCGCAAATGCAAAGGCCGCGGCGTGGCCGGGCGCGTGTGCTGCATTAAAAGGGCTTGAAAAACGAAAAACGGCGACGCCAGGGAGGAGGAGAGGCGCCGCCGTTCTTTGTGCGTCCGACCCAGGGAGGAGGAGAGGGCCGTTGGCAATCGGTGGGGGCATTTGCCCCAATTTTCCGGTCTCAGGCCTCAGGGAGGAGGAAAAAGGCCTTTGACCGTTTCAGATGCCCCAGGGAGGAGGAGAGGAACATCCGATCTCGCGCTTACGAGCGGGTGCCGTAAGCTGTTTCATATGCGATCCGACGGATCTCGCTGCGGTGCAGGCCGAGGTCAGCCAGTGTGTGGCTGCTCAGGTCCGACAACTCGCGGATCGTGCGACGGTAGGCGCGATAGTTGATGATGCGCTGCACTGCGCCATAAACGGCGACGCTCAGGTCTTCGCTCAGGTACTGCGCTCTGGCGCGGCGGGTGTCGGTTGCAAATGCCATATTCGGCTCCTTGCGTATTGGGTTATATTCGCTTTCGACGATGTTCTTTTCGTCTTTGTTGACCTCAAGATACGCTTTTGCTGCAGGTGCACAATACCTCAGTTTGACAATGCTGCTATGCAGCAAATGCATAAGGGAAATTGACCTAACGTTTAGCAATACCTACATTTTATAGGCACTTGGTTAACGCCCCTTGCCCTCGCGGTGAAACCTGCCACCTAATGCGGCACCATTGCCAAAGGATTGATCATGTCGATAACCCGCGCCGATATCGAAGCCCGGCTTGCACTGCTTGAGCTGCCGGATGGTGGCACCCTGGTGTCGCGCGACATGCTGCGCGCGCTGACCATTTCCGGCGGTGAGGTGCGATTCGTGATCGAGGCCCCAAGCCCGGAAATGGCGCGGATGATGGAACCTCTGCGCGCCGCCGCCGAGCGCGCGGCGCTGACCCTTCCGGGGGTCAGCCATGCCAGCGTGGCCCTGACCGCCCATGCGACCCCGGCCACGCCAAGCCTCAAGCTTGGCAGGCATCCCAAGGGCGGCAATAGCTCGATCCGGCCGGAGGGGGTCAAATCCATTCTGGCGGTGGGGTCGGGAAAAGGCGGGGTCGGCAAATCGACGGTCGCCTCTAACCTTGCCGTTGCGCTGGCCCGGCAGGGGCGGCGCGTGGGCCTGCTGGACGCCGATATTCATGGCCCCAGCCAGCCACGGATGATGGGGCAAAGCGCGCGTCCGACCAGCGTGGATGGTCAGAGCATGGCGCCGCTGATGGCGCATGGGGTAAGCATGATGTCGATTGGCCTGATGCTTGACCCGGCATCGGCGGTGGTCTGGCGCGGACCGATGCTTATGGGGGCGCTGCAACAGATGATGACGCAGGTGACATGGGGCACGCTTGACGTGCTGATTGTCGACCTGCCGCCGGGCACGGGCGATGTGCAGCTGACCCTGTGCCAAAGGGCGCGCCCGGATGGTGCCATAATCGTGTCGACCCCGCAGGACGTGGCGCTTTTGGATGCGCGCAAGGCGCTCGATATGTTCCAGACGCTTGAGACGCCGATTCTCGGGCTGATCGAGAATATGTCGGTCTTTCATTGCCCTGATTGCGGCCATGAAGCGCACATCTTTGGCCATGGGGGGGTGAGCGATGAGGCCGTGCGCCTTGGTCTGCCGCTTTTGGCCGCGCTGCCGATTGACCTTGAGACGCGGCTTGCGGGCGACGCGGGTGTGCCGGTGGCGCTCGGGGCTGGGCCGATGGCCAAGGCCTATGCCACACTCGCGCAGCGTCTTGTCGATCAGGGCGTTGCCTGAGGCGGGCGCGGCGCAGTTTGGGGGCGCTGCCCCCGCCGCCCTTGGGGCGTCTCCCCCGGGATATTTAGAGCCAGAAGAAGAGTAAGCGGCGCAAAGGGATGTGAAAAAGTGGTTATTCTCTGCCTCGGGGCATTTTTTTGGTTATGATTGGGGAATGAAGTGCTGCGCCCGGATGCTTCGATCCTTTGGTCGCGTTCTGCGGCGACTAAAGATGGCAGTTTTCTGTTTCTGCGAGATGGGTCAACTTACAGCGAGAGCCATGGATTTACCGGAGTCCGCGTTATTGAGTGCCAGCTTAGAGTATCCGTCTTGATCAAGCGGCTTTTGGCTTCCATTCGCGGTCTTGTCGGACGAGTGCGTTGGCCATTTCGATCAGCTTTCGCATGAGGGCCGTCAGTGCGACTTTCGGGGGCTTTCCGGCCTGGATCATGGTCTGGTATTTCTGCCGCAGATCCGGGTTGTAGCGGGCGGCGACGAGCGCGGGCATGTACAGCGCATCGCGCAGGAATTTACGTCCGCCCTGGATGAAGGCGGTGCCACGGTCGCCATGGGAGCGCCATTGGTCCGAGCGACAATGGCGACGGCCGGATATGTCGGGTCATCGGCGCCAGCCCCGCGAGGCTGGCGATCTGCTTGCGTGTCAGGGTGCCGATTTCCGGACACTCGATCAAGATCGCAACCGCAGTGACCCGACCCAGCCCCGGGATTGAGGGGGTAGATTCCGGTAGGGGGCAGGATCGTATCACAAGGCCCTGAGGCCCCCTACTTTCCTTTAATCTGAGCTCTGTGGACGCATTCGTAGCGGCCATGACCGTGGCACGCCCGTTTTGTTGCTGTGACGGTGGCAAGATATAGGCCCCATCGGAAGGTTTCTTCGTAGCGTGGCATGGTGTCTCCAAAACGGCCGTTTTAGGGCCTAATCGCAGGTGGTGACCCTAATCCCGGATTTGTGCAGGTGAGAACGGCGGTGCAAAATTAGACCACGGTAGCGCCGTCGTATTGGCGGTGCGGGCG
>JAVVFB010000250.1:0-4535 GCA_032251095.1 Roseovarius sp.
CGCCGCGCGGCGGGTGCGAAAGGCGTTGGCCGGGTGATCCGGGTCAGGCCAGCCAAAGGAGATCGCGCAGAGGATCAACCGGCTTTCGGGCAGGCTGAAATGGCTGCGGATCATCGGGGCATAGGCCGCAACCGACGCCTGTGCGATACTGGCCACGCCAAGCGCCGTCGCGGCGAGCGTAAAGGCGGTGATAAAACCGCCGGTATCCATCGCGCCGTAAGGGCCAAGCGCGGCCTCGGATTGGATGATGGCCACATGCGGCGCGCCGAAGAAGCGATAGTTCTGCAAGGATTGCTCGGCGCGGGCGGCGCGGTCGTTGCGGGCGATGCCCACGGCCTCGTAGAGTTGCAACCCGCATTCAAGGCGGCGCGCGCCATGGGCGCCGGGATAGCTCTCGGGCCAGGGCAGGTCGGGCGCGGGGGTGTCGTGTTGCACGGCGCCAAGCAGGGCGTCGCGAAAGCGCGCGGTCTCGGCGCCGCGCGTGACGGTGACCTTCCAGGGTTGGGCGTTGCACCAGGACGGCGCGCGCCCTGCGGCCATGACGACCTGTTGAATGATGGCCTCGGGCACCGGATCGGGACGAAAGGCGCGGCAGGAATAGCGCGCATCGAGCGTGTGGCGCAGGCTGGTGAAGTCATCGGTCATTGCGGGGTCTCCTGTGCGCCGGGCCATGTGTCGGAAAGGCGATAGCCAAGCGGCCAGGGGTCATCGGGGTCAAGCATCAGGTTATGGGTTCCGGTGATCCAGGCCTGCCCCGAGATTTCGGGCCGGATCGCGGCCGTGTCGCCCATCGTTTGCGTCTCGACGATCAAACCGTCAAAGCGAGAGCCGATCAGCGAGGTGGCGCTATAGCGATCGCCGACCTCCATTGCACCGCGCGCATGCAGCAAGGCCATGCGCGCCGATAGGGCGGTGCCGGTGGGCGAGCGGTCGATCTTGCCGGGGCGGATCGCCACCGCGTGGCGGGCCACAAGGCCGGTCTCTGTGCGTTCGGGCGCGGTGGCGAAAAGGCAGAACGAGATATGACGCCAATCGGGATTTGTCGGGTGGTGAAAACCAAGCTGCTCGGTCGCGGCGGCGCTGATGCGGGTGCCAAGCTCGGCCAGGTGGCGCGCCGCGCCGGGGATAAGGTCAAGTCCGAGGGCCGGGGCATCGACCACCACGAAGCTGTCGCCGCCAAAGGCGGTGTCCACCGTGATCGCGCCAAGGCCCGCCACATCAAGCGTCGCATCAAGGCGCGCGGCGAAGGAAGGCAGGTTTTGCAGGTGAATGCGGCTGACCCTGCCGCCCGAGCAGTCGGCGCGCACCGCCACAAGCCCGCCCGGCGCCTCAAGCATAAGGTGGGTTTCCGGCTCGGACATCGCAAGAATGCCGGTTTCGAGCAAAACGGTTGCCACGCAGATCGTGTTGGAGCCCGACATTGGCGGGGTATCGGCCGGCTCCATGATGATGAACCCCATATCGGCGCGCGCATCCACCGGTGGCACCAAAAGGTTCACATGGCGAAACACCCCGCCGCGCGGCTCGTTCAGGACGAATTGACGCAATTGAGTGTCGCGCGCGATGAAGCGCGACTTTTCCCACAGGGTCGCGCCGGGGGGCGGGGCCACGCCGCCGGTGATCACATCGCCGACCTCGCCGCCCGCATGGGCCGATACGATCTGAATGTTGCGGCTTGATTGCATGTCTCAGAACCCTCCCTGATTGAGGGCCACCACATATCCCACAGCCGCCGCAATAACAGCCCCGATCAGCACCGCAAAGCCGATCTTCCAGGCCGAGTAGGGGCGTTCGCCCTGGACTTGCCCGGTGCGGCCATTGACCACAAAGCGATAGGTTTTGCCGCGGTATTTATAGGCCGCAAGCCAGACCGGCAGCAGGATGTGTTTGAAGGTCACGCCGCCTATTTCGGTCTGGATGTTGTGGATGCGTTGGCGATCACCGCCGATGTCAAAGCGCACATCGCGCGCGATCACCCGGTCCATCTGGCTGCGCGCCTCGCCAAAACCGGTCTCAAGCTCGACAGTATAGCCCTCGGCACGAAACCCGGCGAGGTATTCGGGGCGGTAGGGCTCAAGCGCGGCAAGATCCCAAGGCTCAAGCGCGTCGGTAAAGCGTTTCGGTAAAGAGGTCGAGGCCAGCACAAGCACGTCGTCAAAGAACCGCGCCACCCGCCCCGAGACCGGGCGCCAGCGGACCTTGGCCACCCTGACCTGATGGGTCTTGCCATCGCGCATAACGCTTTGATTGACGTAATAGACCGTGCCATGCTCGCCGCGATAGCTCGATTTCGTATCGGCATCAAAGGTCCAGTAGGGCACATAGATGCCCTCCATCCTGCGGCCTTTGCGGGCATAATCGCGCAGACCGTTTGGGGCAAACCAAAGCTGGCCAAGCCAGTCGCTCATCGCCCTGCGCGCGGTGCCCTCGTCAAGACCGAACGGCAAAAGCGCGCGCGGCTTGATATGGCGATGGCTGCCGGTGCCGGTGACCACGGGCGAGGCACAGAACGGGCATTCACGGGCATGGGTGGCCTCGTCAAACTCGACCTGCGCGCCACAGCTTGAGCAGGTGGTGACGCGGGTTTCCTCGATCTCTTGCGCGGGCAGTTGGGCGTTGATCGCGGTCTTGAAATCAAGCTCGCGGATGCCGCCCTGCCAAGGGCCGCCCAGGTCGATGGCGCAGGTGTCGCCACAGTGGTCACAGGTCAGTTGCCTATTGTCGGGATCAAACCGGTAATCGGCGCCACAGCTTTGACAGGGAAAGCGATGCTCGTCCTGCGGGGCGGCTTTGGGCGCGGGGGGCGGTGTGAAATCTGTCATGGCGGTTGCGGGTGCCTTATAGGATGTGATGGATCGCGCGCGGCGTGATCCGGCGCAGCGCGCCATCGCCAAGCGCGGTGTGGCGCCAGAGGTTGAACACCCCGTGTAACAGCGTCACCGCCAAGAGTGCCATAAGCAAAACACGCGCCTCGGGGCCGGGCAGGGCACGGCCAAGGCCCTGCGCGCCAAGCGCCACCGCGCCCCAGGCCATCAGAGCATAGATCAGCCGATGCAGCCAGGGATGCAGGCGGCGAAACAGCCCCTCAAGCTTGGGGCCGGGGCCATTCATCAAGCCGAACACAAGCGCCAGAAGGCTCATGCTCAACGCGCCCGACACATAGACCCAGGCAAGCACCGCCGTCTTGCCGCCATCGGCCAGCACGAACAGCAGCAAGCTGGCGTTAAGCCAGTGCAACGCGATGGTGGCGCGACGCCGCATCGCGGGTTATGCGCCCGGTGGCGGCGGCGGCAAAACGGTGAAAAGCTGGGCAAGCTCGGCCACATCCTCGGCCAGCATCCAGCCATCCTGACCGGGGGTCCAGACATGGGTTTGCCGGCTCAGCTTGCCTTCGCGCGCCATCCGCCCCATCGCGGCCTTGGAAAACGGGCCGCTGGTCTCGCCGCCCTCTGCGATATGCCAGACATGCTCGACGGGCGGCGGCGGTGGTGGGGTTTGCGAGGCTGGCTGTGAAGCCGGACGAGCCTCTGGTCGCGCGCCCCATGGACCATCCTTGTCGGCCATCTGCTGGGCCATGGCCATGCCCATCCCCATCCCAAGACCCGCGCCCATACCGCCCCCTCCGGCGGGGTTCTGGGCGGCGGCGGTCATCGCCTCGGCGGTGGAATATTGGGTAAAGCGGTTCAGATCGCCCGCCACCCCCATCGAGGTGCGCTTGTCCAGCGCCTCTTCCACGGCGGGCGGAAGCGAGATGTTCTCGATATAGAACTCGGGGATGGCGAGGCCATAATCGGCCACCACGGCGGAAATCTCGGTTGCCACCAGCTTGCCCAGATCAGCGGTGTTGGCGGCCATATCAAGCACCGGAATGCCGGCGCCCGCGATGATGCGCGAAAACGCCTGCACGATGATGTTGCGGATCTGATAGCTGATCTCGTCCATGGTGAACTCACCATCGGTGCCGACAATCTCGGTCAGGAATTTCGCCGCATCACTGACCCGAACGGTATAGGTGCCAAAGGCCCGGATGCGGGTCGGGCCGAACTCCGGATCGCGCAGCATGATCGGGTTCTTGGTGCCCCATTTGAGGTTATTGAACCGGGTCGTATTGACGTAATAGATCTCGGATTTGAACGGCGAGCGAAAGCCGTGATCCCAATGGTTGAGCGTGGTCAGGATCGGCATGTTGTTGGTCTCAAGCATGTAAAGACCGGGGGTGAACACATCCGCCAACTGCCCCTCATGCACAAACACCGCCGCCTGACCCTCTCGCACGGTCAGCTTGGCGCCATACTTGATCTCGTGGCCTTCACGTTCAAACCGCCAGACCATCGTGTCGCGGGTGTCGTCGGTCCAGTGGATGACGTCGATGAACTGACCTGAGAGGAAATCGAAAATGGACATCGGGAAACTCCTGTATCGCGAATTAAACCGGGCCGCCGCTGCGCAGGGCAAGCAGGCGGTGGATGATCGGGCGCGCCTGATCGGCGGTCATGCCGGGCACAAGCTCGGGGGAATAGAGCAGGCGCAACAGC
>JAVVFB010000251.1:0-4505 GCA_032251095.1 Roseovarius sp.
TTTTCATAGGGCTGCATCACCGAATCGATGCCCAAAAGGTTCACCCCGCGCAGCAGGAACGGAATGACCGTCGCAGGCAAAGCGGCGCCCCCGGCAAGACCCACGGCCGCCACGCTGGCCCCGTATTTCATTTGCCCCAGCACCCGCGCCAGCATATCACCACCCACGGCATCAACACAGCCCGTCCAGGTTTCGGCCTCAAGCGGGCGCTTGACGGTCTCGTTGATCTCTTCGCGCGCAACGATCTGCGTGGCGCCAAGGGATTTGAGGTAATCCGCCGTCTCCGGGCGGCCGGTCACCCCCGCCACCTCATGGCCAAGATTGGCCAGAATGGCGGTCGCCACGGACCCAACACCGCCTGCGGCCCCGGTCACAAGAACCGGCCCATGCCCGGGCACCAGCCCGTGATCCTCAAGCGCCATAACCGCCAGCATCGCGGTGAATCCCGCCGTGCCCACCGCCATCGCCTGACGAGTCGTTAGCCCCTCGGGCAATGGCACAAGCCAATCGGCCTTGACCCGCACCTTTTGCGAATAGCCGCCCCAATGGGCTTCGCCCACACGCCAGCCGGTCAGGACAACCTTGTCGCCCGGCTTATAGCGATCATCCGAACTCTCTTCGACAGTGCCGGCAAAATCTATGCCCGGCACATGCGGATATTTGCGCACCAACCCGCCGCCCGGCCCGATGCACAACCCGTCCTTGTAATTCACCGTGGAATAGTCGACCGCGACGGTCACCTCGGCCTCCGGCAGATCGTCAAGCCCGATCTGCTTCACGGCGGCGCTCGTCTTGCCGCTGTCTTCGTCCTTCTCCACCACCAATGCGTTGAACATATCGTTTTCCTTTCCTGGCAGAGCTTGCGCCCTGCGTCTTCTGGCTAAAAATATCCCGGGGTGTCTGAGGGGCAGCGCCCCTCAGTCCCGCAGCTGCCTCTGCGCGCTCAGGCCCAGAAGGCGTCTCGTACCCGCGCCATGCGCGGCCCGTCGGGCGCCTCGACGGTGACTTCGGTCCCTGCGTCCCAATGGGTCATGCGGATCATGCCAATCGCCACATTGGTGTTGAAATCCGGCGACCAGGCCGCCGAACTGACCCGTCCGACCCGCTTGCCATTCGCCGTGATCGGCCACCATCGGTCACAGCCGGGCACGGGTGCACCGTCGATCTCGATGGCGCGGATCTGCTGCACCGGGCCTTCCTTGGCAACCCGCAGCAAGGCATCCCGCCCGACACAGCCAATCGCGGTATGGGTGTTGCAAAACTTGCCAAGCCCACATTCATGCGGCGTGTTGTCGTCGGTCATGTCGTTGCCGTAAGATAACAAGCCGCCCTCGATCCGCTCGATCAGGTTCGGGCAACCCGCATGCACATCAAACGGGCGCCCCGCCTCCATCAGCGCATGCCAGAGTGGCATTCCGATATCGCCGCCCTCGACATAGATCTCGAACCCGCCCTGCTTGGAATAGCCCGAGCGCGCAATCACCATGTCACGGCCCTGAAACTCAAAGATGCCATAGCGGAAAAAGCGCACATCGCGCACCCCGTCACCAAACACCCGCGCCATGAGGTCGTCGGCTTTTGGTCCCTGAATGGCAAGCGGGCTTATGTCCGGCTCATCCACCAGCACATCAAGCCGCCAGCCATGCGCCATCGCCTTGACCCAATACAAAAGGTCACTGTCGGCAATCGAAATCCACCAGCGGTCCTCGGCCAGCTTGACCGCCACCGGATCGTTGAGCATGCCGCCGGTCTCATCGACGATGGGCACGTAATGGCACTGCCCAACCGTCATGCCCCGCAAATCGCGCGGGGTCAGCATCTGCATCAGGCGCCCGGCATCCGGCCCGCGCAGCTCGACCTGACGTTCACAGGCCACATCCCAGATCTGCACCGCCTCTTTGAGGTGGCGGTAATCCTCCTGCACAGAGCGAAACACCGTCGGCAAGAGCATGTGATTATAGACCGTATAGGCCTTGACGCCGGCCGCCTCGACACCGTCGGAAAACGGCGTGCGGCGCAACCGGCGCGAGGGCGAAATCAGCGCCATCAGCGGGGACCTTTCCAATCAATCTGACAGATTTCGGCGCTGCGCCCGTCAAAATCCCAGACCCGGCCAAAGGCGCGCACGCGCCCCTTGGTGGCGGTGGCAACGGTGATATCCGGCCCCATCCAATATTCGGTGTTGGTCACGACGATATCTTCGCCGCGATTGCCCTCGACCGGCACCACCTCGCCCTGGATCTTCTTGCCGACCATCAGGCGACGCGCCTTGCCTTCGGTCTCGAACACCACAGGCGCGCGCTCGGCACCAAGAAATTCGCTGACCAGAGCACTGAACAGACCCGTCGTGCCCCGCGCCTTGCCGCTGAAGATATTGATCAGCGCCTCATAGGTCGCATCATCGGCCCGCTCGTCGATATAGGCCGCGACCTTCCAGTTGCCGCGCCCCATCAGGCCGGGGATTTCCAGCATCAGCCCGACATTGAGCCCGCCCAGATCAAGATCGCCATACTGGCCCTCGTCGATCCGCACACCGGCCCAGGCCTGGCAATAGCCCTCTGTGGGCGGGTGCTTGCCAAGGCTGACAACGCAGGGGCAAAACACCGTGCAGTTGCAGTTGAGGATCAATTCCCCCTTGATGGTCCAGGGCACAGTGCCCAATTCGTCCAGCGCCATGTTCGGCCTCCTCCAGATTATAATGTTGTCAGCAAGACCCACCCCGCCCCCGCCAGGAGAGCGACACCAAGCGGCCGGGTCAGCCAGCGGCCGAGATCAGGCAGCTTTTCCAGCACCATGATCAAGGTCGCCAATCCCATGAAGGCGATGTTCATCACGCCGCCGACAAAGGCCAGCAGCATCAGCGCCCAGCAACAGCCCAGGCACACAAGCCCAAGCCGCACACCGTTGCGCCAGGCGCCCTCGTCCCAATACTGCATGAAGAACGACAGCGGTCGGCGGCATTTCGAAAGGCAGGCCTCTTTCGCCGGGCTGAACTGATACAGCCCCGCCACCGCCAGAAGCGCCGCCGAAAGTGTGCCAGAGCGGCTATCGCCAAAGGCGCTGATCAGCCCGGCCTGAAACAGCGCCATCTGCGCGCCTGCCGCCAAAATGGAAAACCCGAGCCAGACCACCATATAGCCCGCCACCAGCAGACCAAACCGCGTCTGGCCGGTGTGCGACAGGTCGTCATAAGTGGCAAAAGCCGGCAAGGCCGTGGGAGCCATCATCGCCGCCGACATCAACGCCCACATCAGCGTTATGCGCCAAAACCCGGCGGCGTCGGGGGTCACGATGCACAGGCTGGCAAGGAAATCCCCGCCATAGGTGACCGCCCCCGCCCGCAGGTCCTCGGGCAGCGCCATGGCGTACAAAAGCCCCCAGGCCAAAACGATCAGGCCGAACAGCACCAGCCAGTGCCCCCCCGTCATCCGCCTTACCTGAGTTGAAAACATCGCCATTCCTCGCGAATCATAGCTTGAAAATAAAATGTCAGACAATTAAATGTATGACAAATGAAAATTGACCCGGATAACAAGGCCGACCTCTCGGCACAGATCGCCAAGGCAATCCGCGACGCAATCGTCAACGGCGACATGATCGTCGATCAGCGCCTGCCCTCGGAGGCAGAACTTGCCGATCAATTCGCGGTCTCGCGCCCGACCGTGCGCGAGGCGCTCAAGCGGCTTGCGGCGCAATCGCTGATCCGCACCCAAAGGGGCGCCTTTGGCGGCGCCTTCGTCAATCGCCTCAGCTATGAAGAGGCTTACGGCCAACAGATCACCACCGCCACGCTTTTGCTGTCGATGAACGCAATCAGCTTTGATGTCGCCTGTGAGGCGCGCTATGCGCTTGAGCGGGCCTGCACACCGCTTTCCGCCGCCCGGCGCAGCGCCGATATCCTTGCCACGATGCGCGCCGAAATCCACCGGCAAGGCCAGCCGGGCCTGAGCGACGAAAGCTTTTGCGCCTCTGACGTGGCCTTTCACCGCGCACTTGTTGATGGCGCGGGCAATCCGGTGCTGTCTTATCAGCTTGCCGGCGCGGTCGAGGCGATGCAGCCGCTAATGAACATGATCACCTTCACCGCCCGCTCGCGCGAGGCGATTATTGCGCTGCATAGCCGCATCGCCGACGCGCTTGAGGCGCACACGCCCGACGCCGCGCAAAAGGCGCTGCACGAGCTTGAGGCCTATACGCTTCACCTCGGGCGCGATGTGATGGCCGCGCGCAACAAGGGCCGCGGCGCGGGCCAAGAGGTCAGAATTTGAGTATTTCAGGAAAGATGAAAGACAGGGGGCGAGCAGAAACCTGCGTTATTCCCCGCACTTAATCTTTGTTCTATACTGCGAGTCCTGCGGAAGCCGAATTTGGTGACTTGACGGCTGGGCTTTGACCGATTCAGCCATGCCTATGATGCGCCCCGGCTTTCTTTCCTCAGCAGACCGTATCGAGCTTGAGGCTTGCGTGCGTCGCCAGCGCGAGGACCACGGTATTGCCCGCCGGGC
>JAVVFB010000252.1:0-4474 GCA_032251095.1 Roseovarius sp.
ATCATCGGCGGGCTTGGCTCGATCTTTGGAAGCTTTGCCGGTGCGGCATTCCTTGTTCTGTTGCCGGTGCTTTTGAAAAATACGCTTGTGGGCGGTCTTGGTTGGCCGACCGACCTTGCGGCGCATCTTGAGTTCATTATCGTGGGGGCGCTGATCATCATTTTCTTGATCGCAGAGCCGCACGGGATTGCCCAATTGTGGCGCGTGACCAAGGAAAAGCTGAGACTTTGGCCTTTCCCACACTAGGGGCAGGTCTGGAACGTGTGGTGCGCCATAAATGCGCGCCCTACGCAATATCGGAAAAATCCAAGGGAGGAACTAAACCGATGAAACTTAAACTGGCAACTGCCGCGATTGCGGCCGTGATGGCCGCAGGGCCGGCTCTGGCGGACCTGACGTTCAGCGCGCTCAGCTATCGCACGGGGCCCTATGCGGCCAACGGCATTCCGTTTGCGGATGGCTATATCGACTATTTCACGCTGCTTAACGAGCGGGATGGCGGCATCAACGGCGAGAAGGTCAATATCGTTGAATGCGAGACCGGCTATAACACCGAAAAAGGTGTGGAATGTTATGAGGCGACCAAAGGCTCGGGCGCGCTTGTCTATCAGCCGCTGTCGACCGGCATCACCTATCAGTTGATCCCCAAAGTGACCTCGGATGGCATTCCGCTGCACTCGATGGGCTATGGCCGGACCTCGGCCAAGAACGGCGAAGTGTTCCGCAATATCTTCAACTATCCCGCCAACTATTGGGATGGCGCAAGTCACGCGGTCAGGCATATCCTTGACATCAACGGTGGCGATATCAGCGGCAAGAAAATCGCGCTGGTCTATCACAACTCTGCCTATGGCAAAGAGCCGATCCGCACGCTGGAAGATCTAGCGAAAAAGCACGGTTACGAGCTGACGCTGCTGCCGGTTGACCATCCCGGTCAGGAGCAGAAATCGCAATGGCTCCAGATCCGTCGCGAAAAGCCAGATTACGTCCTGATGTGGGGCTGGGGTGTGATGAACCAGGTCGCCGTTCAGGAAGCTGTGAACATCCGATTCCCGATGGAAAACTTCATCGGCATCTGGTGGTCTGGCTCGGAAAACGACGTGCTGCCTGCCGGCGCTGGTGCGAATGGCTATAAGGCGCTGACCTTCCACAACCTTGGAAGCGATTACCCGTTCTATGCGGACCTGAAGAAATACGTTGTGGATGCCGGCAAGGCCGCAGGGGCCGGTGATCAGCTTGGGACCGCGCTTTATAACCGGGGCATGTATGCCGCGATGCTGGCGGCCGAGGCGGCCAAAACCGCGCAGGAAATCCATGGGACCACCACGATCACCCCTGCGATGATGCGCGATGGCATGGAAAATCTTGAGATGACCGAAGCGAAGATGGCCGCCCTTGGCCTTCCGAAATTCGGCCCCGAGTTCAAGGTGTCTTGCGAAAACCACGGTGGCGACGGCTTTGGCGCCATGGCGCAGTGGGATGCCGTGGCGAAGGAATGGAAGCTGATCACTGATTACTTCCAGTCGGATCAGGACATCCTTGCGCCGCTTATCGCAGAAGATTCGGCCGCTTATGCCGCCGAGAACGGCATTACGCCGGGCTGCTAAGCCAGACCCTTTCCCCGGCCGCGCTATCTTTGGCGGCCGGGGGAATTCGAGTATTTTTGGAACGATGAAAGCAGGGCCGAGTGCCCGACCGGGACGGAGACACGGGATGTTGGATGCAGGACCGAGTGACGAGACCCTACTTGAGGTCAACAATATCGAGGTGATCTACAATCACGTCATCCTTGTGCTTAAGGGCGTCAGCCTGAAGGTGCCGAAAGGCGGGATCACGGCCCTTTTGGGGGGCAATGGTGCGGGCAAGACCACGACGCTCAAGGCGGTGTCGAACCTGCTCAAGTCCGAACGCGGCGAGGTCACCAAGGGCAGCATCATGTATCGCGGCGAGCGGGTGCAGGATTTGATGCCCTCCGACCTTGTGAAAAAAGGTGTCATTCAGGTGATGGAGGGGCGTCACTGTTTTGAACACCTGACGGTCGAGGAAAACCTTTTGACTGGCGCCTATACGCGCGGCTCGTCACGGGGCGAGATCGACGAGGATCTGAACAAGGTCTATGACTATTTTCCGCGCCTGAAAGAGCGGCGCAAAAGCCAGGCGGGCTATACCTCGGGGGGCGAGCAGCAGATGGTTGCCATCGGGCGCGCCCTGATGAGCCGCCCCGAGACGATCCTGCTGGATGAACCAAGCATGGGCCTTGCGCCGCAGCTTGTGGAGCAGATTTTCAACATTGTGAAGACGCTCAACGAGGAAGAGGGATACACCTTTCTTCTGGCCGAGCAGAACACCAATGTGGCGCTGCGCTTTGCCCACTATGGCTATATCCTTGAATCCGGGCGCGTGGTGATGGATGGCCCTGCGGCCAGCCTGCGCGAGAACCCGGATGTGAAGGAATTCTATCTTGGGGTGTCGGACGAGGGGCGCAAATCGTTCCGCGATGTGCGCAGCTATCGCCGTCGCAAGCGTTGGCTGAGCTAGGGCACGAACCTGCCCACCGGCCCAGTATCCGATGACACACACAGACACAATTCATGACCTGCCGGGTGACCGGCAAAGGATGGCGCCATGACCCAGTTTTATGACCAGCTTGAAACCCGCAGCAAGGATGAGCGCGCCGCCGCTCTGGCCCAATCCCTTCCGGCGCAGATCGCCAGGGCGCAGGGCCTGCCGGGCTATGGTGGCCGGTTGAGCGGCGTTGAGGCAGGACAAATCGCATCCATCGCCGATCTGGCGCACCTGCCGGTTTTGCGTAAATCCGACCTTGGTCAGGCACAGGGCGAAGCGGCCCCCTTTGGCGGGCTCACGACGCGCCCGGCGCATGGGTTTGCCCATATTTTCCAATCGCCTGGCCCGATCTATGAGCCGGGCGGCGCCGATCACGACTGGTGGCGGATGGGCCGGTTCCTGCATGCCTGCGGGGTTGGCCCGGGCGATATCGTGCAGAACTGTTTCGGCTATCACCTGACACCGGCCGGCATGATTTTCGAGAATGGCGCGCGCGCGGTCGGGGCGGCGGTTTTGCCCGCAGGCACCGGGCAGACCGAGCTTCAGGCGCGCGCCGCGCATGACGTGGGGGTCACGGCCTATGCCGGCACGCCCGATTACCTCAAGGTTATTCTCGACAAGGCCGAGGAGCTTGGCCTGCCTCTGAAAATCACCCGCGCGGCGGTTGGCGGCGGTGCGCTTTTCCCGTCGCTGCGCGCGGAATACGGTGCGCGCGGCATCACCTGTCTGCAATGCTATGCCACGGCTGATCTTGGCAACATCGCCTATGAAAGCCCTGCGCAGGAGGGAATGATTGTCGATGAGGGCGTGATCGTCGAGATCGTCACCCCTGGCACCGGCAACCCGGTTGCCCCCGGCGAGGTGGGCGAGGTCGTGGTGACAACGCTAAACCCCGACTATCCGCTGATCCGTTTTGCCACCGGCGACCTTAGCGCGGTGCTGGAAGGGACGAGCCCCTGTGGGCGCAGCAATATCCGCATCAAGGGTTGGATGGGGCGCGCCGATCAGACCACCAAGATCAAGGGCATGTTCGTGCGCCCCGAGCAGGTTGCTGCGCTTGTTGCCGGGCATGCCGGGATTGCCCGCGCGCGGGTCGTCGCCAGCCGTGAAGGCGAGACCGACGTGATGACCGTCAAGATTGAATCCGACGCCGAAAATGGCGATGCCTTCGCCAGTGCCGTGGCGGAAACGCTCAAGCTCAAGGGCCGGATCGAGGTGGTCGCCAAGGGTAGCCTTCCCAATGATGGTAAAGTGATAGAAGATCAACGCACCTACGAGTGAGTCGAAAGGATCAGTGCCATGATACGGGGCTTGGGATGGATCGCGGGCCTCTGGCTGGCCGTTTCGACAGGGCCGGTTCTGGCCGCTGACCTTGCCTTGATCCTTGATGCACGCACCAGTAGCGAACGCCGCTCTGCGGTGGCCTTTGATCTTGAGGCCGCTTTGGAAGAGGGCGGCTTTGACGTGCTCGCCCCGAATGGCGGCAACATGGGCGCGATGCGCGCGGCGGCCCTTGGCATCGAAGCGGATATCGCAGGCGGCGATGTTGAGCGCCTGTTGATCCTGGCAATCGGGCCGATGGCCGGGGATGGTCAGGACAGCTGGCTTTTGCCCGCCGGAACCGGATCGGTCACCCGGCTCGGGATTGGCGCCGCTGGCCTGTCGCTCAATGCGCTGTCGGCGATTGCGGCGGGGGTGGATGGCCCTGCGGTGATTATGCTGGCCCCAAATGCCACTCTGAGGGTGGCCTCGGGGCTTACGGCCGGGCTTGCCGGTTTGACCGAGGCCGAAGGCGTGACCTATGCCAACGGGCCGCTTGGCGGGTTGATGGCTGTGCTTCGCGACGGGTTGCTTATGCCCGACACCAGCTTTGCCGAGGTGGCGCGCGCCGCACCGCGTGGCGTCACCC
>JAVVFB010000253.1:0-4468 GCA_032251095.1 Roseovarius sp.
TCGGGGCGGCATGGGTGGTCATGGCACCGCGCGCGCAGGGCACCACGCGGGTTGTCATCGAAAGCGCGATCTGGAGCATCGCCGCGATTTTCGTCAGCGTCCTTTTGCAACGATGGCTTGGCGGGATTGGCGCGATGGCGCATGCCGGGCTTGGGCTGACGGCCACGGTCTGGCTTGTGACGGCCATGGCCCAGCTTTACCGCCTCAAGGTGGGGGGGCGTTTCATACGCGTGTTCCGCGTCAGCCTGGCGGTGGTCCTGGGCGCGATGGCGGCGGTCCTGCTTGGGGTGCAAATGGTGATAACCAACCCGCTTGCGCCGTTCATGTGGCGCAAGGAACTTGTCACCGGGCCGGTGATTTTCGACAGTCTGGCGGCGGCCTATCTGCCGGTTGCCATGGCCTTTGGCGTGGCGGCGTGGAAGCTTGGCCATCTGCCGCGCGCCCTGCGCCAGACCTTTGTGGCGCTCGCCTCGGCCTATGCCGCCTGGTACGCTGCGCTTGAAATCCGCCGGCTCTGGCAGGGGCGCGACCTCTCGGTGCCCGGCGTCAGCGATGGCGAATTATACAGCTATACCCTGGCTCTGATCGCGGTGTCGGTGGGGCTTTTGCTGCTGGCGCTGCTGCGCCGCTCTGAAACCCTGCGGCGGTTGGCGATGGCCGGGGTGGCGCTGACCGTGGCCAAGGTGTTTCTGGTCGATATGTCGGGCCTTGCGGGCCTCGTGCGGGTGGCGTCCTTCCTTGGTTTGGGCCTTAGCCTTGCGGGGCTGGCCTGGCTCAACCAACGCATCGCGCGCCATATGGCCAAACCGCAAGCCTAGCGCAGCTTGGGGATGCCGCCGGGCAGGGTGGTGCGATCGACCACGCCCGCGCGCAAGGACCGCCCGATGCGATGCGCAAGTGCGGACCATGCCGCCGCCTGCTCTGGCGTCAACTCGCGCTCAAGCGTGCGGTCAAACAGCGCCAGCCAGGTGGAGAACATCCCCGGCTGAACGTTGCGCGCCTTGACATGCGCCGCCATCGGGCTGCCGTCATAGACCCGCTCGTGCAGGATCGCATTGGCCCAGAAATCCGCCACCTTGGCCTCATGCGCGGGCCAGTCGGTGACATGCGCGGCAAACACCGGCCCAAGGCCGGGATGCACGCGCGCGGCGGCATAAAAGGCGGCCACCACCTGCTCGATCTGCGCGCGGGTGATGTCAAAACGGGGGGGCAGGGCGTTTGTCATGCCCTCTATGTGGCGTGCCCATGCGGCCAAGGCAATCCCCCCTCTGGACGAGGCAGTCAGGCGGGCCTATAAGGCGGCCATGATGACACGCACCGCGATCATTATTCGAATTACATGCCCGGCGCTCTGATCAGATCGAGCCGCCGGGACAAGGCGTATGACCAAGCGCGCCGCCCCTCATCCAGATTGATGCAAGACCAGTGATAAAGGACGCCCGCAATGTGCGCCGACACCACCCAAACGCCTGATTACAAGACCACGCTGAACCTTCCGCAAACCGATTTCCCGATGCGCGCGGGCCTGCCCAAACGCGAGCCGGAATGGCTTGATCGGTGGGAACGGATCGGCGTCTATGACCGCCTGCGCGATAAATCCGAGGGGCGCAAGCCCTTTACCCTGCATGATGGCCCGCCCTATGCCAACGGTCATTTGCACATCGGTCACGCGCTTAACAAGATCCTCAAGGATATGGTGGTGCGCAGTCAACAGATGATGGGGCGCGACGCGCGCTATATCCCCGGCTGGGATTGTCACGGGTTGCCGATCGAGTGGAAGATCGAAGAGCAGTATCGCGCGCGCGGCAAGGACAAGGACGAGGTCGATATCGTTGATTTCCGTCAGGAATGCCGCAAGTTCGCCGAAGGCTGGATCGACATCCAGCGCGACGAATTCAAGCGCCTTGGCATCACCGGCACCTGGGACAAGCCCTATCTCACCATGGATTTCCGCGCCGAACGGATCATCGCCGAGGAATTCCAGAAATTCCTCATGTCGGGTGTGCTTTACCAAGGCTCCAAACCCGTGATGTGGTCGCCGATCGAACAGACCGCCTTGGCCGAGGCCGAGGTGGAATATCACGACAAGGAAAGCTTTACGATCTGGGTGAAGTTCAAGGTGGCAGAGGCGACCACCGCCGATGATCTTTTGGGCGCCAATGTCGTGATCTGGACCACCACCCCCTGGACGATGCCGTCCAACAAGGCCGTGGTGTACGGTGAAAGTTTTGCCTATGGCCTTTACGAGGTGACCGCGACCCCCGATGAAAGCTGGGCCAATGTTGGCGAGCGCTTCATTCTGGCCGACAAGCTGGCCGGGGATGTGATGGTGCGCGCCCGCCTTGAGGACGGCATGTACACCCGTCTGCGCGACGTCAGCGCCGATGAACTCTCTGGCCTGTCGCTGCAACACCCGCTGGCGGGCGTTGAGGGCGGCAATGGCGAATGGGATGATCTGCGCGATTTCCGCGCCGCCGATTTCGTCACCGACGAAGAGGGCACCGGTTTCGTGCATTGCGCGCCCTCCCACGGGATGGAAGAATTCGAACTTTACCGCGATCTTGGCATGCTCGAACAGGTGATCACCTATAACGTCATGGAAGATGGCCGCTTTCGCGATGACCTGCCTTTGTTTGGCGGCAAGGCGATCCTCAAGCCGAATGGCAAAGAGGGCGACGCCAACAAGGCGGTGATCGATAAGCTGGCCGAGGTCGGCGGCTTGCTGGCGCGTGGCAAGATCAAGCACAGCTATCCGCATTCCTGGCGCTCCAAGGCGCCGGTGATCTATCGCAACACGCCGCAATGGTTTGCCGCCGTGGATCGCCCCGTCGGCGACGGGCAGGACGCGTACGGCACCACGATCCGCGAACGCGCGCTCACTTCCATCGACAAGCTGGTGACCTGGACGCCGAAAACCGGGCGCAACCGGCTCTATTCGATGATTCAAGCGCGGCCCGACTGGGTTCTGAGCCGACAACGCGCCTGGGGCGTGCCGCTCACCTGTTTTGTCAAAAAGGGCGCTTTGCCGACTGACCCGGATTTCCTGTTGCGCGACAAGGCCGTGAACGCGCGTATCCTTGCCGCGTTCGAGGCCGAGGGCGCAGATGCCTGGTATAAATCCGGTGCCAAGGAACGCTTTCTTGGCGATGATCATGACGCGGATCAGTGGGACAAGGTCGATGACATCCTTGATGTGTGGTTCGATTCTGGCTCGACCCACGCCTTTGTTCTGCGCGACCGCGCGGATGGCTCCGAGGACGGCATGGCCGATCTTTACCTTGAAGGCACCGATCAGCATCGCGGCTGGTTTCATTCCTCTATGTTGCAGGCCTGCGGCACCATCGGGCACGCCCCCTATCGCGGGGTGCTCACGCATGGGTTCACGCTTGACGAGAAGGGCAACAAGATGTCCAAATCGGTTGGCAATACCGTCGCGCCCGAGGATGTGACCAAGCAATACGGTGCCGATATCCTGCGCCTCTGGGTGGCACAGGCCGATTACACCGCAGATTTGCGGATCGGTCCCGAGATCCTCAAAGGGGTGGCCGACAGCTATCGCCGGTTGCGCAACACGATGCGCTTCATGCTCGGCGCCCTGGCGCATTTTTCCGAAGATGACCGGGTAGAGCCCGCCGATATGCCCGAGTTGGAGCGTTGGGTGCTGCACCGTCTGGCCGAGCTTGATCATGAGGTGAAGGCTGGCTTTGAAAGCTATGATTTCCAAGGTGTTTTCCAGAAAATCTTCAACTTCGCCACACTCGAGTTGAGCGCGTTCTACTTTGATATCCGCAAGGATGCCTTGTATTGCGATGGTGACACCGCACGCCGCCGCGCCGCGCATACGGTGCTTGATCTTTTGTTTCACCGCCTGACCACATGGCTTGCGCCGGTGCTTGTGTTCACCATGGAAGAGGTCTGGCTTGAACGTTTTCCGGGCGAGGAGAGCTCGGTGCATCTGACCGATATCCCCGACACGCCCGCCGCTTGGCTCGACGCTGATCTGGCCGCGAAATGGGGGCAGGTGCGCGCCGCGCGCCGTGTCGTGACCGCCGCGCTTGAAGTGCAGCGCACCGACAAGGTCATCGGCGCCAGCCTCGAAGCGGCCCCGGTGGTTCACGTCCACGAGGCGGATATGCTCGCGGCGCTGAAGTCGGTGAGTTTCGAGGATGTCTGCATCACATCCGACATCCAGCTCACCGGCGACCCGGCCCCGGCCGAGGCGTTTCGCCTTCCCGAGGTCGAGGGCGTCACCGTGGTCTTCGAACGTGCAGAGGGCGAAAAATGCCAGCGCTGCTGGAAAATCCTGCCTGATGTGGGCACCCACGCCCATGACGGAACCTGCAAGCGCTGCAACGACGCACTCGCATAGCCCGTGACGTTGCGCCCGCTGATCCGGCGGGATTTGGATATTTGAAGCCAGAAGAAGACGGGCGCTGCGCCTGAATTTTCTTCTGGCCCAAAATATCCC
>JAVVFB010000254.1:0-4465 GCA_032251095.1 Roseovarius sp.
ATGAATTCCTGACGGTTGTCATTGCTCAGCTTGCCCGCCCGCACGAGGTAGCTGCAAGCCTCCAGAAACTCGCTGTGTTGCAGCTTTACGTCCTTGATGAAGCCGTGCATGTGCTTGATCAGCGAGGTCATGATCTCGCGCTGGCGATCGGTGATATCACCATTCTTGCCGAGGCTCTCGATCACGACGTCCGTGATGTTGTCTTGGTTTACGATGCCCATGGGTCTTTTCTCCTCCTGGCAGTCTGAAATTTGATTGCGGGGCATTTGGGTGCTTCCCGTCACCATACAGACTTCGACGAAAAGACCACTTACCCCAATGCCCCTGACGGTATCGGGTGATACCGTGGCAAGGCAAAAAAGCCCCGGCATGGGACAAACCGCATGTTTGCAGCATGTCTTTGGCACAGCGGCTTGCAGGGTATTGACCCATACCCGCATTGGCATGGCCTTGGCGCACCAGTCCGTGTCAGCAAGAGGGAACACACCAACCCATGGGAGGCTCAGGTGATCGATACCTTCAAGCAAATCCAATCAAAACTCGAAGAAACGCCGCATTTATTGCGCTTGGGGCGCCTGTTCTCCGAGACGGTCCTGATCGAGGTGGATGGTGGCGAATATTACCTGACTTTTGAAAAAGGCCACATCGTTTCGGTCAACGAGGGTCCGAGCCGCAAAACCCCGTGGCGCTTTGCCCTGCGCACGGACGCCGAGGCCCTTGCGAAATTCTGGCAGGCGCGCCCCGAACCCGGATTTCATGATCTCTTTGGACTGGTGAAAATCGGTCGTGGCCGGATCGACGGCGACATTCTTAGCCTCGTCAAGAACCTGCGATTTTTCAAGGACGTCCTGACATTGGCGCGCGCAAAAGAGGAGCTGGTCGCATGAGCATCGAACCGATCACCGGCCGCTATGTGACGGTCACCCTTCAAGGGGCGCCGCGGCGCATTTACTTTGAAGAAGCCGGGCAGGGACGTCCTGTCATCTGCCTGCACACCGCGGGCGCGGACACCCGCCAATGGCGGCATCTGATGAATGATGCCGAGATCACCGCAGCCAACCGCCTGATCGCCTTTGACATGCCGTGGCACGGCAAGTCGCTGCCGCCAGAGGGTTTTGAGACCGAAGAATACCTGCTCACGACAGAGGCCTATATCGAGACCGTTCTTGCGGTGATCGACGGGCTGGACCTGGATCGCCCGGTGCTGGCCGGTTGTTCCATGGGGGGACGCATCGCGCTACAATTGGCGGCCCTTCACCCGGAAAAATTCAGCGGGTTCATCGCCATCGAGGCATCAGATTTCCAGCCTGCCTGGTATGATATCGACTGGTTCCACCGTCCCGATGCCCATGGTGGCGAAATGGGTGCGGCGCTGGTTTCCGCCAATATTTCTCCTTACGCGCCGAATGCCGAGCGTTGGAACACGCTGTGGATGTTCATGCAAAGCGGGCCGGGTGTGTTTCGTGGCGATCTGAGTTTTTACACTAGGGACGACAGCCTGATCCCTCGGTTGCCGACAATCGACACGGGTAAAACGCCTGTTCACATCATCGTCGGGGCTTACGATCTGACCTGCACGCCCGAGGATGCCGCGCGTACCGCCAAGGCAATCCCCGGTGCCACGCTGGCAGTGATGGACGAACTTGGACACTTCCCGATGAGTGAACATCCCGAAGGGTTCCGCCCGTTCTTTGTCGAAGCATTGGAAAAGATGCCGAAAGCGGCCGTGAAAGCCGCCTGAGAGAAACTCGACCATGGCATGCTGAAATTCTGTCAGCCCGTCCAAACGGAAAGAGATCATGACCAGCCCCTGCATCATCTGTGTGGCCATCACCGGCAGCCTGCCCACAAAGGCCAACAATCCCGCCGTTCCGATCACTGTATCGCAACAGGTGGACTCCACTCATGAGGCCTTTGAGGCGGGTGCCTCTATTGTCCACGCGCATGTGCGCAATGACGATGAAACGCCGTCCTCCGATCCGGACAAATTCGCGGCGCTGAAAGAGGGCATCGAGAAACACTGCCCCGGCATGATCATCCAGTTTTCGACCGGCGGTCGGTCTGGTGCAGGCCAAACACGCGGCGGGATGCTGTCCCTTCGCCCGGACATGGCGTCGCTTTCGGTCGGGTCGAACAACTTCCCGACCCGCGTTTATGAAAACCCGCCCGATCTGGTGGATTGGCTGGCCTCGGAAATGCTGGCCCATGGGGTGAAGCCCGAGATCGAAGCCTTTGACCTAAGCCATATCCTGAAAGCCAAGGACATGGCCGACAAGGGGCAGCTTGCGGGCACACCTTATGTGCAGTTCGTGATGGGGGTGAAGAACGCGATGCCGGTCGATCGGGACGTGTTCGATTACTACATTTATACAGTGCGTCGCCTGTTTGGCGAAGACGCGCCTTGGTGTGCCGCGGGCATCGGATCGAACCAGCTTACGCTGAACGAATGGGCGGTGGCATCGGGCGGTCATGCCCGGACCGGTCTGGAAGATAACGTGCGGCTGGACCGAGACACCTTGGCCCCCTCTAACGCCGCGCTGGTCAGGCGCGTTGTCGAGATATGCAACACACATGAACGGCCCGTGGCAACATGTTCGCAAACGCGCAAGATCCTTGGATTATAGGAAATGACACAATGACGATGGGTCATGGCGCGCCGATGGCAAGCAGGTCAAAGTGTTCACCATGCCCATCGTCATGTAAAATGGACCATCAGAGCAGTTTGCCTTTTGAAAGTGGCCCGGTTTTGCGCCGCCCAATGGCAGGATTTTACTCTGCCGTTGACGCATGTAATGCAGGATTTGCAAGGCTGTTTGCGCAGCAGGATCGCTGATCCTCGGGCTCCGCGTGTCCTGGCGGGCAGCCGAAGCATCCCAAACGCCGCCGTTCTCACCTGCCTTTACGCGGGCAGGGTTGCGGCGTGCCGCCTGTGCGCGTATCATATGCGCTAAGGTTTCGTTTTTCTCTACGAGTTGATCGAACATAATGAATGCCCTTGCATGCAGCCCCCGAGGCCGCGCGGGCATCCACTGCGACGATGATGTATGGTGGCGGTTTAGAAGTGATTTCAGAGGGTTGAGCGGTGTCATGTGCGGCTGATATTCAGCTCGAAGGCGCGTGATAGTGGGTTCTGGCGCACTCGTTTCGGCAAGGTTCGCCAGACGAGAACCAAACCCTGAACGCAGAGAACTGATAAATGCGGTCTCAAAGAGGAGCGGGTCATTGAATTTGATCGACCAGTCTTGACTTTCGTCAACGAGACGGCACGTAGGCCGGGATAGGGCTGGGTGCATGACCTACTTTTTTCGTCTCTGCATGTTCTGGCGCGCGGCCTGTTGGCTGCTGGTGACACTTGTTTTTCTTACGGCACCGCTCGCGGCGGGGACCGATCAGGCGGAGCTGGGTCGTTTTCTGCCGGGTCTCGACGCGGCAGACCTTGTTCCCGGGGCCGACGCTTTTGGCCCGATGCGCGAGGATGTGCCTGTGGCGCCAGTGCTGCGGGCTGGGGAAACCGTGGGGTGGGCCTTCCTGACCTCGGATTTTGCGGGCACCACGGGATATTCCGGCAAGCCGATCCATGTGGTCGCGGCGATTGACAGTGACGCGGTGATGACCGGCGCGGTGCTGGTCGAGCATTCCGAACCCATCGTCCTGATCGGCATCCCCGAATCCAAGATGCGCCGCGTGATCGACGGCTATACCGGGCTTGACCTCAAGGCCGAGGCGGACGCGTCGGGCACGGCGCATGATCTTGACATCATTTCGGGCGCGACGGTCACGGTGATGGTGATCGACGACAGCCTTGTGCGCGGCGGGCTCAAGGTGGCGCGCGCGCTCGGGCTGGGGGGGCTTGCGCCGGTGGCGCAGTCAGGGCCGAAACGCACGCTGAAAACGGGTGAGGGCACGGTCGAGGACTGGCAGACCCTCGCTGGCGACGGGTCGCTGCGTGGGCTGACGCTGGATGTGGGGCAGGTCAACGCTGCCTTTGCGGACACGGGCGACGCACGCGCCATCGCCCGGCCTGAAAAGGGCCCCGATGACGCGACCTTCATTGACATGCGCGCCGCCCTTGTCAGCGTGCCCACCATCGGGCGCAGCCTGCTGGGCGAAAATGACTACGCCAACCTGCAAACCTGGCTCAAGGAGGGCGAGCACGCCATTCTGGTGGCCGGGCGCGGGCGCTATTCCTTCAAGGGCTCGGGCTATGTGCGCGGCGGCATCTTTGACCGGATCCAGCTTATTCAGGGCGATCGCTCGGTTCGGTTCTTTGACCGAGATCATCGGCGGCTGGGCGCGATCGCGGCCGACGGCGCGCCGAGTTTCACCGAGCTTGACCTGTTCCGCATCCCCGCCGACAGCGGCTTTGACCCGGCAGAGCCGTGGCGGCTTCAACTGCTGGTGCAACGCGCCGTGGGGGCGGTGGACAAGACCTTCCTCACCTATAACCTCGGCTATCGGCTGCCCG
>JAVVFB010000255.1:0-4444 GCA_032251095.1 Roseovarius sp.
GATACTCTCACGATAGAGTTGGATATTGAGAGCCTGGATGACATAAGCGTTTTCGGAATTCGGGCGACGTCGACCACCACAGAAGACGGGTCAATCAAATCGGTCTCAGATCAGCCAGATCACCCAGAGGAGCCTGAGGACGAGCCAGCCTTTGACAAAATCGGTTTTGGCGTAGCCATTGGAGAGAATGGCGGAATCGAGAGCGGTGTATTTGTGCGAGAGGAAGATTTGCCTGAAGGGGAAGAGGGAACATTCACAAACTACGTGAACTACTACCAAGAGCAATATGGCGATGACCCGGATTTTTCCATCCCACAGATCGAGTCGGTGGTCGTATATGACGTATCCTTCGAGGTCACGGAAACCGGCGAGGTTCTGGAAATACCGCAAGAGCTGTTCAGAATTGATGCGCCTGAGGGTGGGTTCGCGGATGCTGATACTCTCATCTCAGCCTATGACGAGGCCATCGCGGATGGCGCGCTTGAGGGGCTACAAGACCCTGATGGTTCGGAGTTGATCGCGGCACTGAGCCTGCCAACCGAATTCGACACGGGTGCCGTCGAAACTGAGGATTCGGTCGAGGAAGAGATCGAACTGATGTAAGCGTCGGGATAGACGGTGGCGGATTTGGTGACTTAACTGCTTCGCATCGCCGTGCAAGCCCGAAAGGTCTGCCCATGTCAGACACGATCCTAAATGCAGAGGCCGCGATTCGTTTGTCGGTGTTTCTGGGGGTTCTCGTTGCGATGATGCTCTGGGAGCTGACAGCGCCCCGGCGGCGGCAAGAGATTCCGCGCGTGATAAGGTGGAGCAACAATCTGGCTTTGGTGGTGCTGGATACGGTCATTCTGCGTCTGACCTTTCCGATCCTCGCGGTCGGGTTTGCGATGATCGGGGCAGAGCGAGGCTGGGGCCTCTTCAACAATTTGACTGTGCCCGGCTGGGTGGCGGTTCTCGTCTCGGTGCTGCTGCTCGATCTGGCGATTTACCTGCAACATGTGATGTTCCATGCTGTGCCGGGGCTGTGGCGACTGCACCGGATGCATCATGCCGATCTGGAATTCGACGCGACCACCGGATTGCGCTTTCACCCGGTGGAGATCGTGATGTCGATGGGGATCAAGCTTGCGGTGGTGGCGGCGCTCGGCCCGCCTGCGGTGGCGGTGCTGATCTTCGAGGTACTGCTCAATGGCACTGCACTCTTCAACCACGCCAATATCAACCTGCCGCGCAGGGTGGATCGCTGGCTGCGCCTGATCGTGGTGACGCCCGACATGCACCGGGTGCATCATTCGGTCGATCCGCGCGAGACCAATTCCAATTATGGCTTCAACCTGCCGTGGTGGGATCGGCTTCTGGGCACCTATGTAGCGCAGCCCGCCAAGGGGCATCTGGGCATGGAAATCGGGATCGAAAAGTTCCGCACGCGGCGCGATCTGTGGCTCGACCGGATGCTGGTGCAGCCATTGCGCGGCCCGGCCTCTGGCCATGCGCTGGATGCGGATACTTTCAAGAAGGAGCGACCATGAAACACCTGATCCTGCTCAACGATCCGCCCTACGGCACCGAGCGCAGCTTCAACGGGCTGCGCATGGCGCATGCGCTGGCCAAACATGACGCGGAGGCCGAGATCACCGTATTCCTGATGGCCGATGCTGCGCTCTGCGCCAAGGCGGGGCAAAAGACGCCCGAGGGGTTCTACAATATCGAGCGGATGCTGCGCCGGGTTCTGTCGGCGGGGGCGCGCGTTCTGGCTTGTGGCACCTGCATGGACGCGCGCGGGTTGAACGCTGGCGACATGATGGAAGGGGTCGCGCGCTCGACCATGGACGAACTGGCCGAGACCACGCTGGCGGCGGATAAGGCGCTGGTGTTCTGAACGTCGATCACAAGCGCGCGAGATATGTCGCGCCGGTGACGGAACATCTTGCCGGATCATGCCCGGCTGCGGACAAGCGGCCTATAGAGCAAGGAGCCCCTTATGTCTGAGACACCGAAACGCCCATGGCACGCGCCCTTGGCGACCGCGCTGTCCCTTATGGCCTGTTACGGCACGCTGGCGGCGATTGCGCTTCTGGGCGCTCTTGGGGTTGGCATCGCCCTCAACGAGGCGGTCTGGGCCGGGGCAATCGTGCTTTTTGCGGCACTTGCGGTGGCGGCGCTTGGGCTCAGGTGGCGGCGGCATGGGCGGGCACTACCGGTACTTCTAGGATTTGCCGGATGGGCGCTGATCGTTTTTGCGATGTATATTCGCTATTCCCTTGCCGCTGAACTGGGTGGCTTTGCGTTCTTGTGTCTGGGCACCTATGCCGATTGGCGCGGTGGGCGGGCATGAGCGACGCGCCCCTGCCGCCCCTCCTGTGCGACAAGGATCACGCTGCGCCCTCGGCCTTTACCCCCGAGAGCCTCTTGCGAGAAGCGCAGCGGCAAAAGGGGGCAGAGCGGGTTGCGGTGCCGCAGGTCTGCCTGCTTGATCCTGATGGCGACATCGTGCGCGCCCTGCGGGCCGAGGGCCGCGCGCAGCGGCATGAAGGATGGGTCTGCTATCACACGGATATGTGGGTGTTCGATCTGGAAGGTCATCAGATTGGGGTGGTGGGCTGCGCCGTGGGGGCGTCCTTTGCGGTGCTGCTAGCGGAAGAGATGTTCGCCTCGGGATGCCGGTTGCTGATCAGCGTGACCTCCTCGGGGCAGATCACACCGCAGGGCGCACCGCCCTATTTCATCCTGATCGACCGGGCCTGGCGGGATGAGGGCACCAGCTATCACTATTTGCCACCCTCGAATTGGAGCGCGGCACCTCAGGGGCTTATGGAGCACTTGCACGGCGCGTTCGACACCGGCCCTCGCGTGCTGACCGGTGCCACATGGACCACCGATGCCCCGTTCCGCGAAACCGAGGCGGCAATTGCCGCAGCCCACGCGCGCGGCATCCTCGCGGTCGAGATGGAGGCGGCTGCCCTTTATGCCTTTGCCACCGCGCGCGGGCGCGATGTGATCTGTCTGGCCCATGTCACGAACCAGATGGGCACCATCGAGGGTGATTTCGAAAAGGGCGAGGCCAATGGCAGCGCCGATGCGCTGCGTGTCGTCTTGCGCCTGATCGGGCGGCTTCGGTAATACCAGAGCAAAGATACAGCAACACGTCCCGTCGCGCCGCTGGCGCGTGTTCTCAGTCTGACCGCACCTCTGCGGCCAGACTATATCCGGCCCCATGCACGGTGCGGATCAGCGACTCGCCGCCGTTGGGAGCCAGGATTTTCTTGCGCAGCCGGGCGATATGGGCGTCGATGGCGCGGTCGGTGACGGTCATGGCGTGGCCGTAGATCGTCTGCATGATCTTGTTGCGGCTGACCACGTCGCCGGCATTTTCCGCCAGCACCTTCAGCAGATTGAACTCCATCCCCGTCAGGGCCACCTCGCGCGCGTTTGGATCTGAGAGTTGTCGACGTGGCAGATCAAGCACGAAGCCCGAGAACCGCAACACGCGCACCTCAGGCAGCGCATCATGCGGCGCGCCCATGGTCTTGGACCGGCGCAGCACGGAGCGCACGCGTGCCAAAAGCTCGCGCGGCTCAAAAGGTTTGGACACATAGTCATCAGCGCCGAGTTCCAGACCGATGATCTTGTCGAACACATCTTCGCGCGCGGTCAGCAGAATAATCGGCAGACGTGACGAGCGGCGTAATTCGCGTGTCACCTCGAATCCATCGATGTCGGGCAGGCCCACGTCGAGCAGCACAAGATCAAAGCTGCCATGTTCCATCGCCAGCCCCATGCGAGTGGCAGAGCCAACGCACTGCACGTCAAAACCTTGCTTGCTGAGGAAGCGGTCGAGAAACCCCGTCATCTGACGGTCGTCATCCACGACAAGTATCCGTTCGGTCATCTCAGGTGCATCCTCGCACAAAATCTTGCCACGGCAGGGCAATAGCGCGAGTGTAGAGAGAATGTGAAAGGGCCGACATGATCTCGATCAGTCGCACGTATCGAATTGCCATGGCTGCGGCCTTGCTCGTGCTGATGACGGTCGCGACCGGCCTCTATCTCGGCGCACAGACCCGCGCGCAGTTCACCGACATCGCAGACAGTTGGACGGATTACGCCGACGATCCAGAGAAAAAGGGGGTCTGGATCAGTTCCTTGCGTGGATATCTGGGCTATGGAGGGATCATCCACAATTTCAAAAACTATGTCATTCGCAAGGACGACAGCTATCGTATTCGAATGATAGATCAGTTCACGCAGTTCGATGCGGTATTGGACAGTTATCTCTCTGAGCCGCTGCCCGATGTGGAACGTCGCGCGTTAGAGACCATTGTCGCGACCATCGAGGAATATCGCAAGCGGCTCGACATTGCCGAGCGCGCGGTGGCGGGCAACTGGCCAGCCGAACGCACCGACCGTTTGGTCAAGGTGGATGACACCGAAGCCATTCTGGCGC
>JAVVFB010000256.1:0-4430 GCA_032251095.1 Roseovarius sp.
GGTGTTCTTCATGGCCTCGGCCATGGCCTGTGTCTCTTGTGCGCTTGCGATGATGATTCCGCGCCATCCCGAGCCGGGCAATGAAACAATCTGGTCGCGTTTCGTATCCGCGCCCGCCGAATAATCCCCCGATCTGAAAGGGTTTGACGATGCCGACCTTTACCGCCCTGACCACGCTCACAGGCAAAGCCAGCGCCGAGGCGCTTGCAGAAGCGCTTGAGTCCCTCACACCCGAACCCACCGGCGTTGGTGCCTTCGAGATGGAAGATGGCTCTGGCCTCTGGGAGGTCGGATCGTATTTTGAGGAGGCCCCGGATCAGGCCGGTCTTGCGCTTTTGGCGGTGATGCATGGCGCCAAGCCGTTTACCATTTCCGAACTCCCCGAGACCGATTGGGTCGCCAAGGTGCGCCGCGAGCTGACCCCGGTCGTGGCCGGGCGCTTTTTTGTCTACGGAAGCCATGACGCCGACAAGGTGCCCGACGATTGCGAGCCCTTGCTGATCGAGGCGGCGATGGCCTTTGGCACCGGGCATCACGGCACCACGCTTGGCTGTTTGCGCGCGCTTGACCGGCTGGCCAATGCCGGGTTTGTCGGCAGGTCGGTGATCGACATCGGATGTGGTACGGCGGTTCTGGCGATGGGGGCGGCGCGGATCTGGCCCGGCGTGATGCTGGCCAGTGACATCGACGAGGTCGCCGTCGAGGTGGCCGCCGCCAATGTGGCCGCCAATGATCTTGTCGGGCGTGTCGAATGCGTCGAGGCGGCGGGCCTTGATCACCCGCGCCTTGTGGCCGCCGCGCCGTTTGATCTTGTCTTTGCCAATATCCTCAAGGGCCCGCTGATTGATCTGGCTCCTGACGTTACGTCACGCTTGCAGGGTGGCGCCAAGGTGATTCTCTCGGGGATTTTGAACGAGCAGGCCGACGAGGTGATCGCGGTTTATTGCGGCCTTGGAAACAGTCTTGAGCATCGCGAAGAGATTGGTGATTGGACCACTCTGACATTTAATAAAACTTGAGTAGAATAAGTCAAAAATCGGACCAAACAGGCCCTGTGCCTTAGTCTTGCCACAATTCAAGCCTAATTTTTTCTGATCGCGGTGGGGGCCGTGAAAATGGGATTATTATCATGAGTGACGCATTCCAGGGGTTTGACACTCGACTAAAATCAATTGATCGAAATCGCGCCCGTTTGGAGCGTGGATATACCAGCAAAGTTGGCAAAGACGGGCTTATTGTATTTCGCCCGAAACGTCGCCACGGCGGCGCTCCTGTGCGGGGTGTCTTGTATCTCGTGGCCGGGTTTCTCTTTTTCAAAGCGGTGATCATCGCCCATCTCGGGGCGAGCCTTTATGAAGAGCGTCTTGCACAGCTCTCACAGGGCAGTACCGTTGAACAGGTCGGCGCGGTTGTCATGCAACCCGATCCCCTGAGCATGATGGTGGCAGCCAAGCTTCGCCTGGTTCTGCGCTAGGCACCGCAAGGCGTTTTTCCCCCGCTATCTCCCATTGTCATGGCCCCGAGGTTTTGACATAAAAAAAGCCCTGCGCGGATTGCTCCGCAGCAGGGCTTTTGCTTTTCGGCGGTTGCCGCGTTCAGATATGGCGTGCAATCGTGTTGATGTCGCTACGCACAAGGCCGATATCGTCAAGCTCGCGATCCGAAAGTTGCGACAACGCATTGCGCGTGGCGCGACGTTCGTTCCAGGTTGCGATCATACCGAGGGCGCGGGCGAAAATCCCACCTAAACCGGCAGAGGGATTGAGGGTGCGGCTGCTGTCGATGCTGGCCATGATTTAAGGTCCTTGACTATGAGGGGTGCAGAGATCGTTTGCGTCTGAGGGGCAGGTAGTTAGAGAAAACCGCGCCTACAAGCCGGGTTTATTGCATAGTCCTTATGCGTTTTGCGCATGGGTCTTGATGCGATTTAAATTCAATTCAATCAGTGGTTTGAGTTGTCACCGCCAACGCGGGTATCGCCTGGTGGCGTCATATTTGCAACGAAGTGTCCGCAAATCGTGCAGTTTTGAAACGCGCATTCTGCTTGGTCTTTGTTCTCGTTTCGTGCTAATGCTTGAAAAACAGATGGGCAGGGCAGGAAAATGCGGGTTTTGGGAATTGATCCCGGGTTGCGAAACCTTGGCTGGGGGCTGATTGATGTGAATGGCAGTCGGCTTAGCCATGTGGCCAATGGTATTTGTCATTCCAGCGGCACCGATCTGGCGGCGCGGTTGTTGTCGCTTTACGATCAACTCACCGATATTCTGAACCGCTATGCGCCAGAGGCGGCGGCGGTGGAACAGACCTTCGTCAACAAGGATGGTGCGGGCACGCTCAAGCTTGGGCAGGCGCGCGGCATCGCTCTTTTGGTGCCGGCGCAATTCGGCCTTGCGGTCGGGGAGTATTCGCCAAACACCGTCAAGAAAACCGTTGTCGGCGTGGGCCACGCGGCCAAGGAACAGGTGGCGCATATGGTCAAGGTGCAATTGCCAGGGGTCGAGCTTGCCGGGCCGGACGCGGCGGATGCCTTGGCGGTGGCGATTTGTCATGCGCATCACGCGCGCAGCACCACGATGCTGGCCGATGCGGTGCAAAGGGCAAGCGCATGATCGGGCGGATCGCAGGGCGGATTGATTATCGCGCCACCGATCACGTTTTGATCGACGTGCGCGGCGTTGGATATCTGGTTTATTGCTCAGAGCGCACGCTGTCGTCGATGCCGGGGGTGGGCGAGCATGTGGCGCTTTATACCGACCTTCTGGTGCGCGAGGATATTCTACAGCTTTTCGGCTTTACCACCCTTGTCGAAAAGGAATGGCACCGCCTGTTGATGAGTGTGCAGGGCGTGGGCGCCAAGGCCTCGCTGGCCATTCTGGGCGCGCTTGGGCCGGATGGCGTGGGGCGTGCGATTGCGCTTGGCGACTGGAATTCGGTGACGGCGGCCAAGGGGATTGGCGCGAAAACCGGACAGCGGGTGGTCAATGAGTTGAAGGACAAGGCACCGAGCGTGATGGCCATGGGCGCGGCCCCGGCGCCGGTGCTGGACGACGGCGAGGATGCGGTGATTGAGGCCGCGCCGCGCGCTGCCGCTCCGGCCCCGACGGGCGCACCCAATCGCGGCGCACAGGCCGAGGCGTTATCGGCCCTGACCAACCTTGGCTATAGCCCCGGCGAGGCCGCAAGCGCCGTGGCGCAGGCGGCGGGCGAGGTGCCGGATTCGGCCACGCCGGAGTTGATCCGCCTGTCGCTCAAGCTCTTGGCGCCAAAGGGATAATCCATGTCAAAGCCCGATCCGACAGTGCGCCCCGAAGAGCTTCCGGAGGATTTTGACCGCAGTTTGCGCCCGCAGGCCCTGAGCGAATTCATCGGTCAGGCCGAGGCGCGCGCCAACCTGTCGGTGTTCATCCAATCGGCGCGCCAACGCGGCGAGGCGATGGATCACACGCTGTTTCATGGCCCCCCCGGCCTTGGCAAGACCACCCTGGCCCAGATCATGGCGAAAGAGCTTGGCGTCGGGTTTCGCATGACCTCGGGGCCGGTGCTGGCCAAGGCGGGCGATCTGGCGGCGATCCTGACCAATCTTGAGCGCAACGATGTGTTGTTCATCGACGAAATTCACCGGCTTAACCCGGCGGTGGAAGAGGTGCTTTACCCGGCGCTTGAGGATTTCGAGCTTGATCTTGTGATCGGTGCCGGGCCAGCCGCGCGCACGGTGCGGATCGAATTGCAGCCCTTCACGCTGGTCGGGGCGACCACGCGGCTTGGGCTTTTGACAACGCCGCTGCGCGACCGCTTTGGCATTCCGACGCGGCTTCAGTTTTACAAGATCGAGGAGCTGCACGAGATCGTGACACGCAATGCCCGGCTGTTGAATATCCCCACCGACAGCTCTGGCGCGATGGAGATTGCGCGCCGGTCGCGCGGCACGCCGCGGATCGCCGGGCGGCTGTTGCGGCGGGTGGTGGATTTCGCGGTGGTCGAGGGCAATGGTGTGATCTCGAAAGAGCTGGCCGACAGGTCCCTGACTCGCCTGGAGGTGGATCATCTTGGGCTTGATGGCGCGGACCGGCGGTATTTGCGCCTGATCGCCGAGGCCTATCAGGGCGGGCCGGTTGGTATCGAGACGCTGAGCGCCGCGCTGAGTGAATCGCGCGATGCGCTTGAAGAGGTGATCGAGCCGTTCCTGTTGCAGCAAGGCCTGATCCAGCGCACGCCGCGCGGGCGGATGCTGGCGGCCAAGGCCTGGCGGCACCTGGGGCTGGAGGCGCCACGGGCGGCGGGGCAAAGCGATCTGTTCGGCGGATAGGGGGCAGGTTCCGGTCGGGTTCCGGTCTGGTTCCGGTCGGGACGCACGCTGCGATCACCAAAGGTTAACGCAGGCAGGGCATCCTGCCCCGATCACGCCTGTGGAGACCCGCCATGCCCGCCCC
>JAVVFB010000257.1:0-4407 GCA_032251095.1 Roseovarius sp.
CTGTGGGTCACCGCTCGCTTCCCATCCTCTTAGAGAACGAGAAAGTAATATCGGTAGAGCAATGACACGCGTCGAGATCGGGATGACACCCGAATATATTGAACAAACGTAATATCAATGTCATCGAATCTGCCTAGGGGCCGCTTGTCTAGCCATTCCTCAGGGGGATTCTTCATGTCGAACATCCGCTCATTTTCCGATCGCCTGCTGCTGTCCGCCAGCGGCTTCGCCTTGCTTGCCGTGTCCAGCCCGGGGCTGGCCGATGAGGGCCCGGTCACCACCTTAAGCCAGGTTGCGCCACAGGCCGACGCTCCGACCGATCCTGCCGATAGCGACGGAGGCGAGGACAACTTCAACGTCATTATCGTGACCGGCACCGCCACTGGCCAATCCAAGTTCAAGACGTCCTATGCCATCACCAGCTTCTCGAACGACGACCTGGTCCAGCTCGCCCCGCTCAATACGGCCGACCTCTTAGGCCAGGTCCGAGGCGTCTATGCCGAGGCGACCGGGGGCGAAGCGTCGAACGTCTACCGCGTGCGGGGTATTCCCAATGAAGGCAGTTTCTACGCGTTCCAGGAAGACGGTTTGCCTATCTATCCGGAAAGCGCAGGCTGGTTCTTTACCGGCGACGGCATCACCCGAACCGACCTGATGACCGAGCGGTTCGAAGCAGTGATTGGCGGCCCCGCTCCCGTCTTCGCCACCAATGCCTCGGCGATCTTCAACAATATCACCCGGCAGGGCGGCGACACGCTCGAAGGCGCGATCAGCGCTACGGTGGGCGATACTGGTCTCTTCAGGGGCGAGGGCTATGTCTCGGGACCGATCGCCGACAACACCTATTTCGCGGTCGGCGGTTTCTACCGCTACCACGATGGCTATCGCGACAACGGCTATCCAAGCGATGAGGGCGGGCAGGTGCGCCTCAACCTGCGGCACGAATTTGACCGGCTGACGATCAAGGCACACGCCAAATATTTCAACGATCGCAACACCTTCTACCTCCCGATTCCGCTTGCCGACCCGCGTGATCCCTCGCGCTCGCTCGATCAATTCGTCGACTTTTTCAAGGGTACGCTCAACACACCCGCGCTCGCCGATGGCAATGCGCTGTTCCGCTACACCGACGTCAGCGGGCAGATCACCGAAGAGCGTCGCTCGCTTAACGATGCCCGGAGGACCGAATATTTCACTACCGGGCTGGAGCTCGATTGGGAAGTCAGCAACGCGATTCGCCTTGTCAACCGCTTTCGCTACACCAATGGCAGCGTCGATTTCGATGCAATCTATTCCACGTCCAACCCGGTGGACGGCGATGACTTCGCTGCATCGCGGTTGGGCGATGCACAGGCCGCGTTCGGCCCTGATGTCGCGCGTCTGAGCTATGCCATTGCGGGCACCGGCGGGATGACAGCCTATGATCCCGATAGTGACAGCGGGCTGGTGGTCCCGGTCGATTACCGCAGCATCCAGTCCGAATGGGAGGCGATCCAGAACGATTTTCGCGCCACCTCCCAATTCGCCCTGCTGGGTGATCACGAACTGACACTGGGGGTGAATTACGCCCATTTCGAAACGACCGCCTCGTGGCGTTCCAACGAATATCTGTTCCAGGTGCTTAGCCAGCCCAGTCCGCTCGACCTGGTCGCCTATGATGCGGCCGGCAATCCGGTTGGCTTTGTCACCGACAACGGCGTGCTGCGCTATTCCTCGACACTGCTGGCGGGCAATTCGAGCGTTGAGCAATGGGATCTCTACGCTGCCGACACCTGGTTCATAACGCCCGACTTTAGCCTGGAGGCAGGGTTCCGCCACACATTCTACGATGGCACCGGCAATTTCCGCGCGCCCGCCCCGTTCGACCTCGGCGATCCGACGACACTCGCGGACGATTTCGCGCTTGGTTTTGTCGGCGTCGAAGTGCCCAATGCGGTCAATATCGAGAACACCTCGTTGACAGTGGGTGCTAACTGGACGGTGAATCACTGGCTCGGCCTCTACGCCCGCGCTTCGCGCGCCAATCGCGGGCCAAATGAATTCAACCTGATCCTGCCTTTCTCGGGTTCAACCACCACGGCGGACCAGTATGAGGCCGGGGTCAAGCTGCGGCTCGATACGCTGTCGGTCTTCGCCACGGCCTTCTACAGCGAGTTCGACCCGTTCTCCTCGAGCATCGCAACGACCGGTGATGACGGCAATATCGAATTTGTCGATTTCGTTGGCAGCGTCCAGACGCCCGGCGTCGAGCTCGAGTTCTCATGGCGACCGGTCGATTTGTTCAGGCTCGATGGCACGGTGACCTATGCCGATGCACAGCTCGGCAATTTCACGAACGTGGTTGAGCAGAGCGTGCTGGAGGCCGACGGCAACCAGCCGATCCGACAGCCGCGTTTCTACGGCAATATCCGGCCGGCCTTCGATTTCGACCTAGGCGGCTTCGATGCGACCGTGTTCGGCCGGTTCAACTTCGTGGGCCGCCGCTTCGTCGACCTTGCCAACCGCACCGAAATGCCTGCCTATGAAACGCTCGCGGCCGGCATCAGTGTGTCAAAGGGGCCGCTGCTGATCCAGCTGGTGGGCGAAAACCTCACCAATTCGCGCGGGATCACTGAAGGCAATCCTCGCAACGATGCGCTGTTTGGCCAGGGCGCTGACCGGGTGATCTTTGGTCGCCCGCTGTTCGGCCGTAATGTCCGCCTGACCGCCACCTACAACTTCTGAGACCAATGGTCGCAAGCCCCGCCGCCCTAGCGTCCGGCGGGGCGCCGCGATCCGTGTCGACCCACGGGAGAGTAACGATGAAGCCCCTCGCGTTCGCCGCCTGCCTTGCCGCCGCCCTTACCGCCTCAGCCGCGGCCTCGGACCGCAAAGAGCATCCCGCACCGGCAGACCTGCGGATCAACCAGATCCAGGTGGTCGGCACCCACAACAGCTATTCGCTCGGCACCGATGCCAAGGTGCGTGCGTTGCTCGACGAACGCGTCGGGCCGCTGCTCAAGCTGATGCGCGAGAAGGCCTCGCCCGAAGCGCAGGCGGCGGCGGCAGAATACCATCCGAACGATGTTACCTTCATGGACAGCCTGAGCTACAGCTTCACCACGCTGACCGACCAGCTCGATGCCGGGGTGCGCGGTCTCGAACTCGATCTCAATCACGACCCGCTTGGCGGGCACTACGGCTACCCGGCCGCATACAAGGTGCTCGAGGCAGCGGGCGTTGCGGCAGAAAGCCTGCTTCCGCTCGACCGGACCGACATGGACAAGCCGGGATTCAAGGTCTTCCACATGGTCGATGTCGACGTGCGTTCGAGTTGCAACCTGTTCACCGTCTGCCTTTCGGAGCTGCGCGACTGGTCGGACGCGCATCCTGGGCACGCGCCGATCTTTGTGATGCTCGAAGCCAAGGCGCAGGCCATCCCGATCTTCCCCGATGCTACCATCCCGGTGCCCTTCGACGGTCCCGCCTACGATGCGATGGACACCGAGATCCTATCGGCACTAGGCCGTGAACGGGTGATCACGCCCGACGATGTGCGCGGCGGTTTTCCCACCCTCGAGAGCGCAGTGCGCGCAGGAAACTGGCCGCGGCTGTCCGAGGCGCGCGGCAAGTTCGTGTTCCTGCTGATCACCGCGCTCGATAAAGGCCCGCTCGCCGCCTATCTCGAAGGACGTCCGAACCTCGAGGGCCGCGTGGCGTTTCTGCGCTCAGAGCCGGGCGAGGATCATGCCGCCTTCCTGCTGCTCGACAATGCCACCTGGCGTCCGGGCGAAGTCGAGCGGCGGGTGCGCGAGGGCTATCTCGTCCGTTCGCGCGCCGACATCGACACCTGGGAGGCGAAGGTGAACGACCTGTCCCGTGCCGAGGCGACCTTCGCGAGCGGAGCCCAGATAGTCTCGACCGACTATTACCGCCCCGGAAATGCCTTCGGCACCGACTACGTGGTGCGCCTTCCTGGCGGAGGATCGTGGCGATGCAACGCGGTGAATGCGCGGTGTTAATATCAAGCCACTGCATCTGAAACCGATTGTGGCAATATCGCGGCTCTTTCTCACACCAGCGACCGAAAACGGGCCGGTGGCTTGTCTGACCGTCCGTCGGCTACGGGAATTCGCAAACGTTCCAGTTCTTCCGGCTGTGCAATGCAGGCGGGGAACTCCGGATGTCGGCTTGTGACGAGATCTGCCCTTCGCCCGACCGATAGGGAACGGCAGCTAAGTCCCCAAATTCAGCCATCCAGGCTGACTGGTAACCTTGTCCGCTTTCTGGCGATCGACATGCTACCCACCAACCGACATAGTGGCTCAAAACGGGCATCTGAAAACTTCCGACAACACCTGCGCGGGGCGATCCGAGCCACAGCTCAGGCAAGAAACGATTTCCTCGTCGAGCCTAGTGACCGGACAC
>JAVVFB010000258.1:0-4386 GCA_032251095.1 Roseovarius sp.
GGTGATGCTGCATGGCACAGAGACGGACGCAAACGGCGTCGCGCGCATGGCCCATGTCGAGGCGCTCGACATTGAACCCGGCTCCCCCGTCACCTTTGCCCCGGGCGGCATGCACCTGATGTTGATGGGTCTGGTTACGAAGCTGGATGAGGGAAGCACCTTCCCCCTGACCCTGAGTTTCCAGCATGCCGGGGAGATCACGGTCGAGGTTCAGGTCCTCGGCATAGCCGCGACCGGGCCGGAGGGCGCGGAATGAAACGTATCCTTCTCTGCCTCCTGCTTGCCCTGTCGCCGGTACCGGCTTTCGCACATCATCCGGGCGAGCGGATTGACGAAGTGATGGCTGCGCGTGAACCCGCATTCGAGCCGACCGACCTGCGACGCACGCCGCGCCTGCGCGGGACCTATCCCGATGGCGTAGCCTTACGGCTCGACGCCATGCAGGACCGGATCATCGTGGTCAGTTTCGCGCCCGAGGACTGTGGCGCACCCTGCGAGGCGCAGCAGGCGCTATTGCGCGTGGTGCAGGCAGGAGTGAATGTCACGCCAATGCGCGAGTTGGTCACCTTCCTCACGGCGGGTCCCGCGGCAGAGGGCTGGGACAGCACGAACTGGCACGCGATTTCTATCGAGGGCGGTATCCCTGAAGCTGCCGATGATTACGCCGCCCTGTCGGAACGCGACACCGACGCACCGATGATCCATGTCATCGACCGCGCCGAGCGTCACGCCGCGATATTCCACGGCGCGGAATTCTCGCATGTGAATCTGATCCTCTACATCAACGAATTGACCAACGCAGCACCGCCGCCCGAACCGGGCCATTTCGACAGCATCTTTGGAGTTTTCCAATGACAGCAGTCCCGTTCACACATGTCGCGGGTTCGCGCGATTGGCTGGGCGCGCTGCGCCGGTATTTCGTCTTCTCTGCTATCGCGCACCTGATCTGGGAATTCGCGCATATGCCGCTCTACACGATCTGGCTGACCGGAACGTTGGGGGAGATCGTCTTTGCGGCGGTTCACTGCACCGGTGGCGATATCCTGATTACGCTCAGCACCTTCTTTCTGGCGCTCCTACTGTTCGGCCGACCCACGTGGCCGCGGACGCAAGGGTCCCGTGTTCTGCTTGCTGCGCTGATCTTCGGTCTTGGCTACACGATCTTCAGCGAATGGCTGAACATCGAGGTCCGTGAGGCCTGGGCTTACCGCGATCTCATGCCTGTCATTCCCTTAATCGACGCAGGGCTGAGTCCTGTTCTGCAATGGTTGGTCATTCCGACTGCGGCCTATTCCTATGCTCTTGGTTGGTGGCCATGGCGACAGAGAACGCCGGAGGCTTCGCATGGCTGACCTCTCGCTCATCAGCATGACTGCGGCTCTTCTTGCAGGTGCAATATCTTTCGTCTCCCCTTGCGTACTCCCGCTCGTGCCCGGCTATGTCTCCTATATTGCGGGGCGCTCGGTGGGCGGCGCAGTGGCCCCGAGCCGCGAGCAAGTTGTCTGGCTCAGCCTTTGGTTTGTGCTGGGTTTCTCCACGATATTCATGATCCTCGGGGCCTCGGCCACAGCTCTCGGGCAATCCTTGCTGCGCTGGCGTTATGAGCTCAACTTCCTGAGCGGCGGGATCATCATCCTGTTCAGGCTGTTCATGCTGGGGGCGGCACGTATTCAGGCGATGGAGCGGGATTTTCGGTTCCACCTCGACCTGCCGGGAGGACGCCCGACGGGCTCTTACGTGCTTGGGCTCGCCTTCGGCTTTGGCTGGACTCCTTGCATCGGCCCAATCCTCGGTGCGATCCTGACGGCGAGCGCGACAAGTGCAACAATCGGACAGGGCGTGACACTGCTTGCGATCTACTCCGCCGGGCTTGGCATCCCCTTCCTGATCGTTGCCGCCTTCACCGACCGCCTTACGGGTCGCCTGCGTGGCGCGGGACGTTTGGGCCGCCGTCTGCATCAGGGTGCAGGCGTGGTGATGATCCTCATGGGGATCGCCATGATCACCGGTCAGCTCAGCGCCCTGTCATACTGGTTGCTCTACGTGTTTCCGTTGTTGGGAACGATAGGATGACGCTAGATCGATACTCAAAAATGCAAAAATTCTTACAGTCTAGGTCCGGCAAAATGCTGAGCCTAAGCGTTGTTAACGTCTCAAAAACGCCGGTGCCGTGGGCACAGACAGCCGATAAAAGGTCAGCTTTCGACAATGTGACTTGCATCTGGCTCGCAGCCCATTAGTTACAGATAATGTTCAAAAAAAGCCAAAATACCTGTTACAGTATTCTAAAGACGTCGGGTCTTCTCCTCATGACCCTTGCATGGCTTTTTCTGAACACCATGACTCCAGCCATGGCAAATGCTGCAACGATGCAAGATATGCAAATGATGGACCAGCATGGTTCCACCAAGCACTTGGAGCACACTTCGGAGTCAACGCATCCAAAACACGCCCAGTCGGCTGACCTTTCAACAGCGTCCGGCGATCCAATGAAAGATTGCGTGTCGTTTTCCTGTTGCCTGACTACGCGTGAAGATTCGGTGCTTGTGCAAGCATGGCAATATTTCTCAACCTTGAATTTCAACAAAATTAACAGGTTAATTCTTGTTGAATTTAAGCCGGGCTCCCAGGACAGACCTCCAAAACATCTCTGATCCCAAATTGAACCCGGGTAGCGCACGCGTGCGTTTGCCCGATTTGTCAGATCGAGGATGCGGGCGATGACAAGCCCGAACGGAGAATATGATGCGAGGACGCTATACCGCGTTGAGCATACTGGTCATTGGTGTAAGCGCTTTGGCCGGAATTGCTGGTGAACGATATTTATGGAACCCGTCTGCAGGAGTAGAAGCTACCGGGCCAGAAATCTTGTATTGGGCCGCGCCGATGGACGCGAACTATCGCCGGGACGGGCCGGGGAAATCTCCAATGGGCATGGATTTGGTTCCTGTCTACGCAGGTCAAGAGCCGTCAAACGATCCTGCCGAGGTGCAGCTATCAGGGCCCGAGATCAACGCGATCGGTGTCCGCACGGCAATTGCCCGGGTCGACGCCGTCTCGGAACGGATAGATACCGTGGGCTACGTTGGCTATGACGATCACCTGACAAGCCATGTCCACACGCGCGTCGAGGGTTGGGTCGAGACACTGAATGTGCGCGCCGTGGGCGATCAGGTCGCCAAGGGTGATCTTCTTTTTGAGATGTTCTCACCTGCAATCGGGTCGTCCAGTGCCGATTTGATCCGGGCCATTGACGCGGGCGATCCGAGGATTGTCGATCTGGCGCGCAGCAGCCTGCGCAGTCAAGGCATGTCGGACCGGCAGATTGACGAAATCGCCAATTCAGGCAGGTCGGCACGCAATCTGCGTGTCTACGCACCACAAGACGGCGTTGTGATTTCGCTGGAGGCGGCGGACGGAATGTTTCTGCAACCCAACACGCGGGCGCTGTCGCTCACTGATCTGTCGCGGGTCTGGCTGATCGCGGATGTATTCGAGCGCGATATCGGGCGCCTCTCCGATAACATGACGGCAGTGGCAAAATTTGATCATCTGCCCGGTCAGCGTTTTGACGGACGGATCGACTACATTCATCCAGAGCTCGATGCCCGCACCCGGACCCTGCCGGTGCGCTTGCGATTCGACAATCGCGAGGGCCTGCTCAAGCCAAACATGTTTGGTACTGTCACGCTTGTCCCGGAGCAGACGCGCGAGGCAGTGACGATTCCAAGCGAGGCGATCATTCAAACGGGGCGGGCCGAGAGGGTCATTCTCAGGACCGGAGAGGGCACGTTCAAGCCTCGTCTGATCACTACGGGGCTGCGGGATGCCTTTGGCGAAGGCGGGCGAACAGAGGTCTTGCAGGGGCTGGCCCCCGGCGAAGAGGTCGTGGCCTCTGCCCAATTCCTGATCGACAGTGAAAGCGCGCTTTCCGCAGGGCTGATGCGCATGGCTCCGACCGATGCCGAACCTGCGCGGGGGCGGGGTACGCTTGTCGCACTTGACCCGGAGACACGCATGGCGACCATTCGCCACGACGGTCTGGAAAGCCTCGACTGGCCGCCGATGACTTCGCAGTTTCCAATGCGGGCGGACATTGCGATAGAACGTTTGACCCTCGGCGGGAAAGTGACGTTTCTATTGGCAAGAGGTGCTGATGGACGGCTTGGTCTGATTGTCGTTGAGGCAGATGACGGGATTGCGGCGACCGCGATGGGCGTGGTCGAGGCGGTGACAGGTGATGGCAAGCTCAGAATGAACCATGACGCGCTCCCCGATATCGGTTGGCCCGCCATGCAGATGGATATGCCGGTCGCCGGGGTTGATCCGACAACAGTGCCTTTGGGTGAACCGATAGAATTCGATTTGGCCAAGGGTGAGGATGGC
>JAVVFB010000259.1:0-4372 GCA_032251095.1 Roseovarius sp.
GCATCATGTGCATGTCGCGAGCCGCAATGATCCCAGCAGCGCACGCCCGGGCGAAGGCTTTTATCGTTACACAGCAAGAGCTTGGGCCGGGGCCTTTAAGGCCGGATTGCATGCTGAAAGCCGCTTGCGGATGGGGCGCGACCGGGGCATCTTGCGCCACCCCTTTACGCTTTATCTGGGCGTGGCCGCGCTTATGCTGGTCGCGAGCGCCATGATTTTCGGGGTGCACGGGGTTGCCGCGCTTGGCTTTATCGTCGGCTATGCACAGCTTCAGATCCTGCTGTCGGATTATGTCCAGCATTACGGATTGCGCCGTGCGACGCGCGCCGATGGGCGGCCAGAGCCGGTTGGCCCGCAACATTCGTGGAATGCGCCGCATTGGGCGTCTTCGGCGATGACCCTCAATGCGCCGCGCCACTCGGATCACCATGTGCGCCCCACGCGCGCCTATCCGGCGCTGCAATTAGAGGCCGCAACCATGCCGATGCTGCCGCATTCCCTTCCGGTGATGGCGGTTCTGGCACTGGTGCCGCCCCTGTGGCGGCGGATCATGGATCCGCTTGCGGCGCGGTGGCGCGCCCAAGATACATCTGGCGAGACGGCCCGCAATCTGGCAGTCTGAGCCAATGCGAACCTTGATTTTCTATCTCACCCTGATCGGCCTTGGCGCCCCGGCGCAGGCCCAGATGAACGCCGCCGAATTTGATGCCTATACCCGTGGCCACACGTTTTACTATGGCGCGGGCGGCGAGCCTTATGGCGGTGAGGAATACCTTGATAATCGGCGCGTGCGGTGGTCGTTTCTGGATGGGCAATGCCAAGATGGGCATTGGTATGAAGAGGACCGGATGATCTGTTTCATCTATGACAACCGCCCTGAACCGCAATGCTGGAGCTTTGAGCGCTCGGCGGGTGGGCTGGTGGCGCGCTTTGTCGGGCCCCGCGCCATGGCCGAGCTTTACGAGGTGGAAAAATCAGACGAACCGCTCTTGTGCCTGGGTCCGGAGATCGGGGTGTGAGTTTTCATCTTTCAATCTAAAAGTGATATTTACCCACTATTTTGCACTTATTATTTCCCATATCGAACATTTCACCGCAACCCCCGCCTTGAGGGCAGGATGCCTCCGGCGGGAGTATTTATGGAATGATGAAAGTCAGAAATCAGAAAAGGCTGCCTTGATTGGGGGGCGGCTTTTTCGGTTTTGGCACCGGGCTCGCCGGGGTTGTGGGTGCGCTCTCGGGAGAAAGCGGCAAGCGCCCATCAGCGAATTCGATCTCAAGCGCATCGGCCTTGGCGGCAGCGGCCTTGGTGGTCAGTACCGCGCCATCCCCGTCGCGCACAACCGCATAGCCGCGTTGGAGCGTGGCGGTATAGCCAAGGGTTACGCGCAGCCGATCGAGCGCGTCGATCTTGCTGTGCCAATTGGTGGCCTGGCGGGTGGCGGCATCACCAAACCGGGCAGTCAGGCGCGCAAGCTCGCGTTTCCTGAGGTCGATATCACGCGACACGGCGTGAACGTTAAGCCGCGCGGTGGTGCCCTCAAGGCGGCGGCGATCACTATCGACGGCCCGGCGCAACAGACCCGGGCGCAAGGCCCCCGAGGTTTCGACGAGTTTCACGCGGCGGGTCTGGACCGAGCGGATGAGGGCGGCAGGCAGCCGATCCGACCAAGTATCAAGCCGCTGGCGCGCCGTATCAAGCAGGGTGTCGGCGCGCGGCAAGGCCCGCGACAGATCGCGAAGCCGTTGGCCACGGCTCGACAGCCCCGAGCTTAGCGCATGGGTCAGCCGGGCATCCTGCGCGTCAAGCCAGGCCATAAGATCAAGGCGCACAGGCACCGCCAATTCCGCCGCCGCGGTAGGGGTGGGCGCGCGCTTGTCCGAGGCAAAGTCGATCAGCGTGGTGTCGGTTTCATGGCCCACCGCCGAAATCAGCGGGATGCCCGAGGCCGCCGCCGCGCGCACGACGATTTCCTCGTTGAAGCCCCAGAGATCCTCGACCGAGCCGCCGCCACGCGCCACGATCAACAGGTCAGGCCGCGGCAAGGGGCCGCCGGGGGTGAAGGCGTTGAAGCCCGCAATGGCGCGGGCCACCTCGGCGGCGCATTTCTCGCCCTGTACGGCGACCGGCCAGATCAGCACCTTGCGGGGAAAGCGATCGCGCAAACGATGCAGGATATCGCGGATCACCGCCCCCGATGGCGAGGTGATAACGCCAATGACTTCAGGCAGATAGGGGATGGTTTTCTTGCGTTCAGGCGCAAACAGCCCCTCGCCCGCCAATTGTGCCTTGCGCTTTTCCAGCATCGCCATGAGCGCGCCCATGCCGGCCGGCTTGATATCCTCGATGACGATCTGATAGCGCGATTGACCGGGGAAAGTGGTGAGCCGCCCGGTGGCGACAACCTCCATCCCCTCTTCGGGTTGCACCGCAAGGCGGCTGGCCACGCCTTTCCAGATGATGCCGGCCAGAACCGCGCGGTCATCCTTGAGGTCGAGGTAAATATGGCCCGACCGCGGGCGCGAAATGCGGCCCAGCTCGCCACGTACCCGCACATGGGCGAATTCGCCCTCGATCATGCGTTTGATGGCCCCTGAAAGGTCAGAGACCGAAAATTCGGGGGCGTTTTCGCCGGGGGTGGGGTCGTCGATCAGATCGGACATGCCTGCTGCCTTGTGTCTGGCTTTGCGTCACCTTAGAACGCGGGGCAAGCGAGGCCAAGCAGGAGTTATGCGCCATGAATATTCTGATCCTCGGGTCCGGCGGGCGCGAACACAGTATCGCCTGGGCGGTGATGCAGAACCCGAAATGTGACAAGCTTATTGTGGCGCCCGGCAATGCCGGAATCGCAGGGATTGCCGAATGCGCCAGTCTGGATATCCTTGATGGTGCGGCGGTGATCGGGTTTTGCGAGGCCGAAGCGATTGATTTCGTGATCATCGGCCCCGAGGCGCCGCTGGCCGCCGGGGTGGCGGATCGCCTGCGCGAGGCGGGTTTTCTGGTCTTTGGCCCCGGTGCCGAAGCGGCCAAGCTTGAGGCGAGCAAGAGTTTCACCAAGGCGATCTGTGACGCGGCGGGCGCGCCGACGGCGGGCTATGGCCATTTCACCGAGGCCGAGGCCGCCAAGGCCTATATCCGCGCTCAAGGCGCGCCGATTGTGGTCAAGGCCGATGGGCTGGCGGCGGGCAAGGGCGTGATCGTGGCCGAAACCGTTGATCAGGCGCTAGCGGCCGTCGACGACATGTTTGGCGGCGAATTCGGCAGTGCCGGCGCCGAGGTGGTGATTGAAGAGTTCATGGAGGGCGAAGAGGCGTCTTTCTTTGTGCTCTGTGACGGCGAAACCGCCCTGCCCGTGGGCACGGCGCAGGATCACAAGCGCGTCGGCGAAGGCGACACCGGCCCCAACACCGGCGGCATGGGCGCCTATTCCCCTGCCCCGGTGATGAGCGAGGCGGTGACGCAGAAGGCATTGGTTGAGATCGTGCGCCCTTGCCTTGCCGAGATGGCCCGGCGCGGCACGCCATTTCAAGGGGTTTTGTTTGTCGGCCTGATGATCAAGGACGGTCAGCCGCGGCTTGTGGAATACAACGTGCGGTTCGGCGATCCTGAATGTCAGTGCCTGATGATGCGGCTTGGCGCGCAGGTGCTTGACCTTTTGCAGGCCGCCGCCGAGGGGCGTCTGTCGGAGATGGCGGTCAACTGGGCCGATGATCATGCGCTGACGGTTGTGATGGCGGCCAATGGCTATCCCGGTGCCTATGAAAAGGGCAGCGTGATCAAAGGCGTGGCGGAGTGCCCCGAAGACAGTTTCCACATGGTCTTTCATGCCGGCACGGGCCGGGCCGAGGGGCAGTTCGTGGCCACCGGCGGGCGGGTTGTTGCGGCGACGGCGCGGGGGAGCAGTTTGCAAGAGGCGTTTGAGCGCGCCTATGCGATGGTTGACCGGATTGATTGGCCACAAGGATTTTGTCGCCGCGATATCGGCTGGCGAGCGCTTTGAGCCTCTTGAGGTCGAATGGCTAGCGCATGTCGCGTTCATTCGCATTCACGCGACATGCTCTAACCCGGATAATTCATGAGTGTGTGGTGAGGGTAGCGTAAGCTTTTGAATTCCGGTATTTTTCGGTTGTCGAAGCCAGAAAGTCCAGTTTCCAAGGCAGGCCCCCTCACCATGAAGCAGTCTACCTCCGCCGCACGCGCTTTGTCACCCTTGAACGGCAAACCCATCCTTCTCAATTTCGACGGAGCTGAGATGTGCTCCGATGCCGGTCTGACGCTCTTGCGGGAAGTCGAACGCCGGCACGACCTGGCGGGTCTTCTGTCATCGTGCCTCACGGACCTGCGTGACCCTGGCAAGGTGCGACACAGCCT
>JAVVFB010000025.1:0-20632 GCA_032251095.1 Roseovarius sp.
CGTGCCGTCAAGGCACATGTAATCGTTGATCTGCCCCATCGCCCCAAAGGCCGATTTGCGGCCAAGCCAGATCTTGGCGCTTTCCTCGGCCGAGCGGCTCTGGCGCAGCTCGACCGGGTTGTGACGGCGCGCGATCTCTTCGATCAGGGCAAGCTGTTCGTCGATCTCGGCGTCCGATCCCTCGACCTCGACGATCAAAAGCGCCTCGCACATCGGATAGCCGGCCTTGGCAAAGGCCTCGGTCGCCTCGATGCAGGGGCGATCCATGAACTCGATCGCCACCGGCAACACGCCCGCCTTGATGATATCGGACACACAGGCGCCGGCGACTTCGTTGCTGTCAAACCCGATCAGCACGGGCCGCGCGCCCTCGGGTTTATGCAGGATGCGCAGGGTCGCCTCGGTGACAACGCCAAGCTGCCCCTCAGAGCCACAGACAAGCCCCAGCAGATCAAGCCCCTCGGCGTCAAGGAATGCGCCGCCAATCTCGGTCACGGTGCCATCCATCAATACCATGGTGACGCCCATCAGGTTATTGGTCGTCACCCCGTATTTCAGGCAATGCGCGCCGCCCGAATTCATCGCGATATTGCCGGCGATGGCACAGGCAAGCTGTGACGAGGGATCGGGGGCGTAGAAAAAGCCGTTTTCCTCGACCGCGCCGGTCACGCTCAGGTTGGTGCGCCCGGTCTGAACCTTGATAAAGCGGTTCTCGTAATCGGTTTCAAGCACGTCCGCCAGACGCGCAACCCCGAGAATCACGCTATCGGCGGTCGGCAAGGCCCCGCCCGCCAGCGATGTACCAGACCCACGCGGCACAACCGGCACGCCCATCTCGTGACAGATCCTCAGAGCGTCTGACACCTCTTTCGTGCTTGCCGGCAGAATGGCAAGCAGCGGCGCACACTTATAAGCCGTCAAAGCGTCACATTCGTAAACGCGGGTTTCCGACGGATCAGAAATCACTGCGTCATTCGGCATAACTTCTTGAAAAAGCTTGATAAGTTCCGCTTTTTTGGCGATGATTTCGGGCTTTGGGGTTGGCATTTCCATGGTCGCACTCCCTGTGATTGGTAATAAAATATAACCAATTTTTGCTTATGGCAAGTCAAACCTTCCGGCGGTACTGTGCCACCATGTCATGGACTGAACCTTTTGCCTATTTCGATGGCCTGGATATGGTGGCGCTTGCGCTGTTGTTCGGGTCGTGGGCGATCACCGGCTTTGCGATTGATCACGCCCCGAAAAGCCGCCCTTCCGTGTCGGGGTTGATGGCGCAGTACCGGCGCGAATGGATGGTGGTGATGATTACCCGCGATCCGCGCATCTTTGATGCCCATATCCTTGGCACGCTGCGACAGGGCACATCCTTCTTTGCCTCGGCGACCCTGATCGCGATTGGCGGGTCGCTGGCGCTTTTGGGTGATCTTGACCGGGTGATCGGGATTGCCGGCGATCTTACCCCCGGACAGGAACCGATTGTCGTGTGGGAGCTCAAGATTCTCGTCATCCTGCTGTTTCTGGCCAACGCCTTTCTCAAATTCGTCTGGTCAAACCGGCTGTTTGGCTATTGCGCCGTGGTGATGGCCGCCGTGCCCAACGATGCCGGTGATCCCCGTGTAATTGTCAGGGCGCGCAAGGCGGGCGAGATCAACATCACCGCCGCGCGCGGGTTCAATCGTGGCCTGCGCTCGCTTTACTTTGCGCTCGCCACCGCCGCCTGGCTGTTGGGGTCAGAGGCGCTTTTGCTGGCGACGGCGGTGACGGTGCTGGTGCTGTTGCGCCGTGAATTCGCGTCACAGTCGCGCTCGGTGCTGATGCAGCCGGATGCCGACGAAACCCCGACACAGACGTAACTGTCATTCACAGGAGAATGCGCTATGATATCCGCCATGAAAAAGATCACATTTTCCCTCGCAGCCTGTCTTCTGGCCACTGGTGTGTCAGCATCCGAGCCACGGGTGCTTGACGTCAAGGTCGAGAAAACGGGCACCTCCTGGCGCGTGGATGTGACGATCGAGCATGCCGATACCGGATGGGAGCATTATGTTGACGGCTGGGAGGTGCTGGATAAGGACGGCAATCGGCTTGGCTATCGGCTTTTGCATCACCCGCATGTCAACGAACAGCCCTTTACCCGGTCGCTGACCAATCTTGCGCTGCCCGATGGCACCCGCGAGATTTTCGTGCGTCCGCATTGTTCGGTCGATGGCTGGGCGGGCGACACCCTGCGCGTGACGCTAGAGCCATAAGCGAGACAGCCTGTCAGGGCTGGCGAGCGGCCCGCTCAACGCCGCCCTTCGCGCAACCACCCCGACAGGATCAATCCCGATACCAAAAGCAACACAAGCCACGCCGGCAAAAGCGGCATCTGGCGCACGCTGCGGGTTTCATAGGCGCCGCGTGGCGTGATCCCGATCCAGCCGCGCCCGGCGGCGGGGCGACCCGCGCGCACCTCTCGAATATCCGGCACGCCATCGGCAAGGGCGCGCACACCGCCATTGGTGGCGCTGATCAGCGGTTGCAGGGCCTCGGCGCTGGCGATGGTCTGTTCAAATTCCACAGGCGCGGCCGGGCCAAGACCGATCACCGCGTTTTGGTCGTCATTTTCCAATCGGTAAAGGCCAATCTCTGGCCCGTCATAGACAAACTCGAACCGCCCCGGCGATACCTCTGTCATCTCGCGTTCCACCACCTCGCCCGACGGGGTGATGATGCTGAGCGCGCCGATTGTGTCGTCAAGCGAGCGGCGGATCACGCGCATCTGCTGGCCGGTGGCCTCGGCCCAAAGCGCCTCTTCCTCAAGCTCGGGTTCCTTCATCATCCAATGGGCAAGACGGCGCAACAGCTCAAGCTGCGGCCCGCCGCCCTCGAAACCGCGCCCCCAAAGCCAGGCGTGATCAGAGGCCAAAAGCGCCACGCGCCCTTCGCCCACCCGATCAAGCAGCAAAAGCGGTCGATCCCCCGCGCCCGACATCACCACATCGCCCGAGGTTTGAACCACCTCGATCTGGCGCATCCAGCGGCCCCAATCGCCGGTCTCTTGGCCCTGACCCTGCAACCCGGCGGTGACCGGATGGCGGCGGCCAAGGTCGGTGACCTTGGGGCGATATCCCTCTTCCACGACCCGCGCGGTGGGGCGGGCGGGCACGATGTCTTCGAACGGTCCGCGATAGATGCTTTCGGCCCCGGCAAAATCCGGTCCCGCCGCAAACAGAACCGCGCCGCCCTTTTCGACATATTGACGAATGTTATCGAGATAGATCGACGGCAGGATGCCGCGCCGACGATAGCGGTCAAAGATGATCAGGTCGAAATCATCGACCTTTTCCAGGAAAAGCTCGCGCGTCGGAAAGGCGATAAGCGACAGTTCCCGAACCGGCACGCCGTCCTGTTTTTCCGGCGGGCGCAGGATGGTGAAATGCACAAGATCGACCGAGCTGTCGGATTTCAGAAGGTTGCGCCATGTGCGCGTGCCGGGATGCGGCTGACCCGAGACCAACAGCACGCTCAGGCGGTCGCGCACGCCGTTGATCTGGATCAGCGCGGTGTTGTTGCGATCGGTAAGCTCGCCGTCGGCGGCAGGGGTGGTGAACTGCAACACGTTGCGCCCGCCATGCGGCAGGGTCAGCGGCAGATCAACCGTTTCGCCAAGCGCCACCTCAAAGCGGCGCGGTTCGGCCCCGTCGACCGAGATATCAAGCGGCACGCTTGTCACGCCCGGCGGGCTTGCGCCCTCATCGGTTATGGTCAGGGTCATGCGAACCTCTTCGCCGAGGATGGCAAAGGCGGGGGCGTTGTCGATTCTTAACCGCCGGTCCCAATCACCCGCGCGCCCGCTGTGCAAAAGGTGCAGCGGCGCGGGCAGGGGCGGTGCGCGATCAACGTCATGCAGCCGCCCATCCGACAGAAGAACAACCCCGGCAATCCGGCCTTGTGGCTCTTCGGCCATGGCCTGTGCGAGGGCAGTCATCATCTGTGTGCCGCCATTGTCGGGCGCATCGGGTACGCGGATGCGGCGCACCTCGGTGTTGGCGCGCGCGTCAAGCCGGGCGGCAAGCGTATCTGCTGCCGAAGCGGTCATTGCCGCGCGATCCGCAAGCCCCTGACTGGCGCTTTCATCCTCGACGATCATCACGATATCCGACAGCGGCGCGCGATCCTCCTGCTGATAAACCGGGCCCATCAGGGCGCCCAGAATAACCAGCCCGCCAAGTGCGCGAAACGCCCAGCCGGACAGCCCGCGCCAGATGGCAAGGGCAAGACCGGCGACCAGAAGCGCGCCAAGCATTGCGATCAAGATCACCGGCAAAAGCGGGTCAAAGATCAGTGTTGCAGTCATTGGCCCAACCTATCAAGCAAAGCCGGCACATGCACCTGATCGGATTTGTAATTGCCGGTCAGCACATGCATCACAAGGTTCACCCCAAAGCGATAGGCCAATTCGCGCTGCCGCTCACCGGCATAGCCGCGCCCGACCGGGAAAAGCGGGTCACCGCGCGCGTTCGTGGCCCAGGCCGCAGCCCAGTCATTGCCGCCGATCACCACCGGCGTCACCCCGTCGTTGAGATTGCGAAACGGCATGCCCTCGATGCGCTCGGCATCAGGCGGCGCCGCCTCGACCCAGACCGGACGCCCGCCGTACCGGCCCGGAAAATCGGTCAACAGGTAAAACGCGCGGGTCAGCACGTGATCATCCGGCACCGGTTCGAGCGGCGGAATATCAAGCGGCGCCGCCAGCCGTTGCAGCTGCGCGCCATTGGGCGAGGACGCGCCAAAGCCCGCCACATTGGCATCGCGCGTGTCAAACACGATAAGCCCACCATTGCGCAGGTAATCGTTGAGCTTGACATAGGCCTCGGCCGAGGGGGTCGGTTGATCCGGGGTGATCGGCCAGTAAAGGATCGGATAAAACGCAAGATCATCGGTTTCCAGATTGACGCTGATCGGGGCCGCAGGCTCGATCGAAGTGCGGAAATTCAGCACCCGCCCCAGACCGGCAAGACCGGCGCGCGCCGTGTCATCAAGCGCCGCGTCGCCTGTGATCACATGCGCCAGAACAACTTCGGAGGTGGCAAGGATTGCGCGCGCATCATCCTGTGCCTTGGCCCCGCCCGCTGCGCCGACAAGCCCGATTGCAAGCAAAAGCGCGGCCATCGCCCGCACCGGCCAGAGCCGCCCCGACAGGGCAAGCGAGGCGGCGATATCGGCGATCAACAGGATCAGTGCCGCCGCCAAAAGCCATCCGCCCAAAGGCAGTTCCGTCGCGCGCGCCAAGCCTTCGACAGGGATGCGCGCGGGCCATGCCATCGGGGCAAGCGTGGTGTCGGCCGTGATCACATTGCGGGCAATCCGCCGGTCCGGCCCGTCGTAAATGCCGGGGGAAAGGTCGGGGCCAAGCGGGGCGGCCAGGATACGTTCGCCCGCCACACCGGGCAGGGTGCCGGCCTCATTGAGCGCGCCAAACCCGTCAAGCACCGCGACCGGTTGCCATGTGGTGCCTTCCAACTCTGCCGCTTCGGGTGGCGCAACAGAGGAAGAGACCGCGAGCCGTTCCAGCATCTGCACGAACAGCCCCGACAGCGGCAGGCTTGACCATTCAGCATTGGCGGTGACGTGAAACAGCACGACCTGCCCCGCGCCGATCCGTTTGCGGGTGACAAGCGGGGTGCCATCGCTGAGTTGTGCGATCACCCGCTCGGCCAGCACCGGGTCGGGCTGGGCCATGACCTGTGCGCTGACGCTGACATCTTCGGGGATCGAGAGGCCGTAAAACGGCGTGCCCTCGGCGAAAGGCGCAAGCGCCTTGGGCTCGCCCCAGCTCATCGCGCCGCCCACCGTGCGCCCGCCCGTCCGCAGGCGCACCGGCATCAACGGGGCCTCTTCGCTGCGCGACACGTCGCTCGCGGCAAGGCGCGGCCCGGCAAAGCGCAGCAACAGCCCGCCTTTGGCGGTCCAGTCAAAAAGCGCGGCCTGTTCGGCCTCCGACAGCGTTGCAACATCGGCGAGGATGATCACATCGGGATTGGCCGGAAGCACATCCATAAGCGCACCATCCAGAAGATCGGCGGTGGGGATCAGCGCCTGTTCGAGGTAATGCAGCGGCGACAAAAGCTCTAGCCCCTCGCGGTCATCTCGCCCGGCGATCATCGCCACCTCACGCCGCTTGAGGGCATCGTCACCAAGGGTAACGGCCCCGGCATGATCCTGTCCGGCGATCTCGAACCGGGTCAGGCGGGCGCGCAATTCGGGTGGCAAGGATAGCGCGCCCTGCGCCCCTGTCTCGCCCTCGTCGAAGGTCATCGGCAGGCTGGCCAGAACGCGCGGCACACCTGCGGGGTCAAGGCCATGCGCGTTGACGATGATGTTGCGCGCCGGCCCCGCCGTGGCGCGCAGCGCTTGCAGGGTGACCAGGCCGTCGGCCAGCGTTGCGGGCCTGAGCGCCAAAATGACGCGCGGGCTTTCATGGGCGGTCACCGGGCCGCGCGCCTCTAGCACGGTAAGAAGGCGCTCGCGGCCCTCATGCATCAAACCGTCAGAAAACCAGCGGGTTTCAAATGCCGTATCGCCCAGCATTCCAGCGGCCTCGGTCAGCGTCTCTGCCGTGGCCGACCACGGCGCGGGGGCAAGACCGGGCAGGCGGCCGCGCCAGCTTTCGGCGGCCTGAAACAGCGGCGGCTCTGGATTGCTGAGCTGCATCACCGCTGCGGGACGCCCGGCGCGCCCGGCCTCAGCCAAAAGCCCGTCGATCACCGCGATCTGTGCGCTCCAGTCGCGCGCACTGGCCCAGCTGTTGTCGAGCAGGATCAAAAGTGGCCCGCTGGCGCGCGTCTCGCCCGCGTCGCGCGGGTTCAGAACCGGCCCCGCCAGCCCGATAATCACCGCCGCCACCGCCAGCATCCGCAAGAGCAACAGCCACCAGGGCGTGCGGTCGGTGACGCTGTCTTCGTCCTTGAGGCCCAGCATAAGCGCGACACCCGGAAACCGCCGCCGCACCGGGGCGGGCGGCACGGCGCGCAGGATGATCCAGAGGATTGGCAGGGCGGCGAGCGCCAGCAGCAACCAAGGCGCGGCAAATCCGATGGGGCCAAGCATCATGCGCCAATCCCCCCGTCAAGCGCACGATAGAGCCATAACAAGGCCGATTGCGCGCTGTCGCTGGTGTGGTGACAGCCATAGCGCCAGCCGGTGACAGAGCAGAGCGAGGCAAGGTCCGCTTTACGCTCGGCGAGGCGTTCAAGATAGCGGTCGCGCAGGTCACCCGCCTTGAGGGTCTCATGCGCCATGGTGCCGCCGATGCTTTCGAATATTGTCCGCCCGGTATAGGGAAACGCCTCTTCGGCGGGATCAAGCACCTGATAGAGCACGCCGCGCACACCGCGATCCGCCGCCGCCGTAAGCGCGCCGCGCAGGCCCTTGAGGTCGTCCATGAAGTCGGAAATCAGGACTGCGCGGCCATGCGGCATCAACCCGGCCATATCGGGGCTGGCGTAATCCTCGTCGCTGTCTTGCATCAGCGCCTCGGTCAGGCGCGTGATCTGAACCTGCCCACGCCGGGGTGGCAAGGCACCGCCGGTCAGGCCGACGCGTTCGCCGCCACGAATAAGCAGGATCGCGCTTGCAAGCGCCAAGAGCCGCGCACGATCGGCCTTGTCGGGCAGGCCGCTGTCGCTGGCAAACCGCATCGAGGCGGCCGGATCGACCCAGAGCATCACGCTTTGGGCGATCTGCCATTCCCTCTGGCGCACGAATTGCGCGTCGCTGCGCCCCGAGCGACGCCAGTCGATCATCCGGCGGCTATCGCCGGGCTGAACCGGGCGATATTGCCAGAAATCATCCCCCTGTCCGGCGCGCCGTCGCCCATGCTCGCCCAGCAGGACCGTACCGGCAAGATGCTCGGCCCGCGCCAAAAGTGGCGGCAGGCGGGCGGCTTCGGCCTCGGCCCGAGGGCGCAGGGGGGGGGCGGGGGCGTTCATCCTAGGCGGCGACCTTGACCTGCGCCACATCCGCAACGGTGCGTGCAATCAGCGCGCTCAGGCTATCGCCCCGCGCCCGCGCCGCAAAGTTGAGCGCCATGCGGTGACCAAGCACCGGCTGTGCCATCGCGGCCACATCACCGGCATCCGGCGCAAGCCGCCCCTGAAGCATGGCACGCGCCCGCACCGTCAGCATAAGCGCTTGCGCGGCGCGCGGCCCCGGACCCCAGGCGACGGTTTCGCGCACCACATCGCTGGCGCTTGGATCATCCGGACGACAGGCGCGCACCAGATCCAGGATCGACTCCATCACCGCCTCGCCCACCGGCATCCGGCGCAGCATCTGTTGCGCGTCAACAAGATCGGCGGGGGTAAAGACGGCATGCGCCTCTTCCTCGGCGGCGCCGGTGGTGGCGAGCAAAATCGCGCGCTCGGTGTCGCGGTCGGGATAGGGCACCTCGATCTGGACCAGAAAGCGGTCAAGCTGGGCCTCGGGCAGGGGATAGGTGCCCTCTTGTTCAATCGGGTTTTGCGTGGCGAGCACGTGAAACGGCGCCTCAAGCGGGCGGTTGGCCCCGGCGACGGTGACCTGGCGTTCCTGCATCGCCTGCAAAAGGGCGGATTGGGTGCGCGGGCTGGCGCGGTTGATCTCGTCGGCCATCAGAAGCTGGCAGAAAATCGGCCCTTCGATGAATTTGAACGCGCGGCTGCCGTCGCTGGCGGTTTCAAGCACTTCGCTGCCGAGGATATCGGCCGGCATCAGGTCGGGTGTGAACTGAACCCGGTTGGTATTGAGGCCCATGACCGTACCAAGGGTTTCCACCAATCGCGTCTTGCCAAGCCCTGGCAGACCGATCAGCAAGCCATGCCCGCCGCACAAAAGCGCCGAAAGAGCCAGATCAACCACCTGTTCCTGACCGATAAAGCGTCGCGTGATCGAGGCCCGCGCCTGTGCAAGCTTGCCTTCAAGCGCCTCAAGACCGGCAAGTAGGTCAGTGTCATCGGTCATGGCAAAACTCCTGTCTGGACTATATCCTGATGGTAGAGTGTATAGCGCTAGACAGAAATGGCAAAAGCAATGAGCAAAGAATCCATCACGTCCCCGTCAGCCGAAGGGATTGCCGCCTCTGCCCGGGCCGCCAAGGCCAAAGGGCGCGGCCTTCCGCCCGTGCATCTATGGAACCCGCCGTTTTGCGGCGACCTTGATATGCGAATCGCCCGTGATGGCACGTGGTTTTACCTTGGCACCCCGATCGGGCGGGTCGAATTGGTGCGGCTGTTTTCCACCATCCTGCGGCGTGATGGCGACAAGTATTTCCTTGTCACCCCGGTGGAAAAGGTGGGCATCATCGTCGATGACGCGCCGTTTGTGGCGGTTGATTTCGAGGTCGCGGGCGCGGGTGAGGCGCAGGAATTGCGCTTTGAAACCAACGTCGGCGATCATGTGACCGCAGGCCCCGATCACCCCATTCGCGTCACCCGCGACCCCGAAACCGGCGAGCCGTCGCCCTATGTTCTTGTGCGCGCCAATCTTGAGGCGCTGATTGATCGCAAAAGCTTTTATCGGCTGGTCGATATCGGCGCGCATCACGAGGGCTGGTTCGGGCTCTGGTCGGGGGGCGCGTTTTTTGGCGTGATCCCGTCGGATGAATTGCCGCGCGACTAGGCCCGCATCCGGCGCATTCCGGGGGGGGAATTACGCCGTGCTTTCCCAATAAAAGGCGACATTTTTGGGCACTTTTTTGCTCAACTTGTGCTATTGCATTTGCGCGAGCGGGCAGGATGATCCGCCGTCAGACAGTGTAAAAAGGGACGAACATGATTCAAGAGTTCAAGGATTTCATTGCCAAGGGCAATGTCATGGATATGGCGGTCGGTATCATCATCGGCGCGGCCTTTACCGCGATTGTCGGCTCGCTTGTGGCCGATCTTATCAACCCGATCATCAGCCTGTTCCTCGGCGGGGTCGATTTCTCGGGGCTTTATGTGCTTCTGGGTTCGGGTGAATACGCCTCTATTGCCGCAGCAGAAGAAGCCGGCGCTGCTGTCTTTGCCTATGGCCGCTTCATCATGGCCGTGATCAACTTTTTGATCGTCGCCTGGGTCGTGTTCATGCTGGTCAAGGCCGTGAACCGCGCCAAACCCAAGGTCGAAGAGGCGCCTGCCGCCGATCCGGGCCCGTCCGAACTGGACATCCTGATGGAAATCCGCGATTCTCTGAATAAAAAGTAAACCACGGCTTATGGCGAAAGGGTCCGCGATCCAGCGGGCCCTTTTTAACGTCCGGCACATGGTCGGCTGGCCACGCGCGACCAAGACCAGAAAGGAAATGCAACAATGCAAGACATCATCGCACAACTAAGCGGGTACGGCCCGATGATCATCAGCGCGGCCAAGGCCCTTGCGGTTCTGGTCTTAGGCTGGATGGCGGCCGGGATCATAAGCGGCATGGTGCGCCGCCGCGTGAACGCCAGCCCGCGCATCGACAAGACCATCGGCAATTTCGCCGCCTCGATCGTGAAGTGGGTCATTCTGGCGATGGTGCTTGTTGCGGTTCTTGGCATTTTCGGCATTCAGGCCACCAGCCTTGTGGCGGTCATGGGTGCGGCGACGCTGGCCATTGGTCTGGCGTTGCAGGGCACTTTGTCGGATCTTGCGGCGGGGTTCATGCTGGTGCTGTTTCGCCCCTACAAGTTGGGCCAATACGTTGAAATCGGCGGTACATCCGGCACCGTGGTCGATCTCAACCTGTTTTTCACCGAGCTGTCGACGCCAGATAATGTGCAGATCATCCTGCCCAATGGTCAGGCCTGGGGTGCGGTGATCCGCAATTTCTCGCATCATCCCAAGCGACGTTGCGATCTGGGGTTCGGGATTGACTACGGCGATGATGCCGATCACGCCATGCGCATCATCCTTGATCTGGCAAATGCCGATCCGCGCGTTCATGCCGACCCCGAGCCTTGGGTGCGGGTGGTGAACCTTGGCGACAGCAGTGTCGATCTTGGGGTGCGGCTCTGGTGTGATGGGGCGGATTACTGGGGCCTGAAATTCGACATGACCAAGGCGGTGAAAGAGGCCTTCGACAAGAACGGTGTGTCGATCCCCTATCCGCATCAGGTCGAAATTCAAAAGGCGGGCTAGGAAAGCGCTGGTCGGGCAGCCTCAGACCCTGTGATAGGGGCTGCCCGCAAGGATCGAGGCCGCGCGGTAGAGCTGTTCGCATAGCATCACCCGCACCAGCATATGCGGCCAGACCATGCGCCCGAACGACAGCTTGAAATCGGCGCGCCCGCGCAACTCGGGGGCAATGCCATCGGCGCCGCCGATCACAAAGGCAACGTCGCCGCGCCCGCTGTCGCGCCACGTGCCAAGCTGGTCGGCAAACTCGGGCGAGCTTTGCACTTTGCCGCGCTCGTCGAGCGCCACAATCACCGATGCTTTGGGGATGACCCGTTCCAGAAGGGCAGCCTCGGCCGCCATGCCGCCGCCCTTTTTATCCTCGACCTCAAGCAATTGCGCGGGGCCAAGTCCAAGGGCGCGGCCGGTGCGATCAAACCGGGTCAGGTAGTCGTCGATAAGCGCGCGTTCCGGGCCGGTCCGCAACCGGCCCACCGCGCAAATATGAATTCTCATTCAGACCTGAGAATCTGCCGTCTGCTCCGGGGTTTGTCCGGTGGGCAGCCACATTTTCTCAAGCTGATAGAAGTCGCGCACTTCGGGGCGGAATACGTGAACGATCACATCGCCTGTGTCGATCAGCACCCAATCGCCGGTGCCCTTGCCTTCCATCCGCGACAGAATGCCGAAATCCTGCTTAAGACGATCCGTCAGCTTTTCGGCAATTGCCGCCACCTGACGGGACGAGCGCCCCGAGCAAACGATCATGTAATCGCCAATCGCCGTTTTGCCGCGCAGGTCGATCTGCACGATATCTTCGGCCTTGTCGTCGGAAAGTGAGGAAAGGATCGCCGCAAGCTGTGTTTCGCTATCGGCAGTCATGGCAGGCACCATGGCAAGCGCCCCCTGTTGAGCGGCCTCGGCCGCATAGGTCGTAAAAGACAGGACATAGTCCTCCTTTGCTGCACACCGCAAAACCCCGGTGCCGGGCTATGGGATCAAGGTAGCAAGCCAAAGATGATTTTTCAATGAACAGCAAGCCCTAGAATGTCGCAGGCACGGGAAAGTGCTGCAAATTTATCCGCCCTGTGGCAATTCCATGCCGGTATCGTTCAACATTCGCACTTCGCGCTGTGGGAAGGGGATGGAAATACCATGCGCCTTGAACGCGTCCCAGAGCGCCAGATAGACATCGCCACGGATATTGGTCAGCCCGCCGGTCGGGTCGCGAATCCAGAATCGCAGGATGTAATCGACGCTGTTGTCGCCAAATCCCACGATATGACAGACCGCCGGCTTGCTGCTCAGGACACGGGGCACACCGCTTGCGGCCTCGATCGCGATCTTGCGCACAAGGTGTGGGTCGTCGCCGTAAGCGGTGCCAAAATAGATATCAAGCCGCACGAAATCGTTGGAATGCGACCAGTTCACCACCTGTCCGGTGATCAGATCCTCGTTCGGGATCAGGTATTCGCGCCCGTCGCGGGTGGTGATCGAGACATAGCGCGCGCCAAGGCTGTTGATCCAGCCAAAGGTCTCGCCAAGGCTGATGACATCACCGGGTTTGATCGACTTGTCGAGCAGGATGATGATCCCCGAAACAAGATTCGACACCACCTTTTGCAGACCAAAACCAAGGCCCACACCGATGGCCCCCGACAGCACGGCAAGCCCGGTCAGATCCACCCCGACAGTGCGCAGCCCGATAAAGAACGCCGCGCCATAAAGCAGAACCTGCATGAACTTGACGACCAGCACCTGCATCGAGGGCGAAATATCGTCATTCTTGCGCACCTGCGCGGCGGTGGCGGTCGAGGTAAAACGCGCCATCGTGAACAGGACACCGATCACGATCACCGCCTGCACCAAAAGCCAGAGCGACAACCGCGTTTCGCCCACCTCAAAGGCGGCACTGTCGAGAATGGCCTGCGCCTCGTCGGTGAGGTTCAGAACGCTGAGCGTGACCCATGTCCAGCCCACATAGCGCACCATCGCGCGCAGAAAGTTGTTGCTGATCAATCGGGTCACGATGGTAATCAGAAGCCAGGCAAAGGCCAGATCGCCGACGGCGGCCAGGATATAGGATCGGCTTGGCCAGGTGACCTCGCGCATGACCCAGATCAGGGGCCAGATCATCGCCACGAAAAAGATAAGCCTCAGGCGGCGATGCAACATCACAAGGATGCGCATCCGCCATTTCGGCCAGCCTTCTCGGCGGCGCATCCAGTCGCGGCACATCGGGCCGAAAACCTGCGCCATGACATGTGCGGCGATGAAAAGGGATATCGCAATCCCCACCTGATAGGCGTTCCAGGGCCGCATAAGCCCGGTCAGGAAAAACTGTGCCTGCGCCCAGAGGCCAAGCGCAATGTCCTGCGTGATGGTGATCGTATCGCCTTCCATTGCTCAATAGACTGACACGCGCCGCACCGCCTCACAAGCCCGCACTGGACAAGCCCCGCAATTCAGGCTCTTTTCGCGCCGAAACGGAGACGCGCGATGACAACAGCCTTGATCACCCACCCCGATTGCCTTGGCCATGAAACGCCCGAAGGCCACCCCGAACAGATTGCCCGGCTAGAGCATGTTCTGGCCGCGCTTGAGGGCAAGGAGCTGCTCCGCGTCACCGCCCCGATGGTGGCCGAAGACGACCTGTTGCGCGTTCATCCCCGCAGTCATATTGAGGCAATCCGCGCCGCCGCGCCCACATCCGGCATCACTCAGCTTGATGCCGATACCTATATGTCGCCGGGCACGCTTGCCGCGGCGCATCGTGCGGCGGGCGGGGCGGTGCGCGCGGTTGATCTTGTGATGGCGGGCGAGGTGCAGAACGCCTTTGTCGCCACCCGCCCGCCGGGCCACCACGCCGAGCGCGAAACCACCATGGGGTTCTGTCTGTTCGGCAATATTGCCGTGGCGGCAAAACATGCGCTGGATCATCATGGGCTGTCGCGCGTGGCGATTGTCGATTTCGACGTGCATCACGGCAATGGTACGCAGGATTTGCTTGAGGATGATGCGCGCGCGCTTTTCGTGTCGTCGCATCAGTTTCCGCTTTGGCCCGGCACCGGCACCGCCGATGATACCGGCCCGCATGGCACCATCCTCAACCTGCCGCTTGCACCGGGCACCGGCAGCGAGGGCTTTGGCAAGATATACGAAGACAAGGTCTTTCCCGCCGTCACCGCCTTCAAGCCGGAACTGTTGCTGATCTCGGCCGGGTTTGACGCGCATCGCGACGATCCGCTTGCCGATCTGCGCCTTACCGAGGATGATTTTGCCTGGGTCACCGGGCGGCTGTGCGATCTGGCGGATGATCTGTGCGGCGGTCGGATCCTGTCCTGTCTTGAGGGCGGCTATGACCTTATGGCGCTGGCCCAAAGCGCGGCGGCGCATGTTGACGTGTTGATCGCGCGCGGCGCGGCCTGATTCTCCCTGTTCAAGGATGACGCCCATGCGTGCCGGTCTTGCCCTCCTGTGTCTGGCCTATGTGCTAAGCCAGTTCTTTCGCGCCTTTCTTGCGGTTCTAAGCGGCGTTCTTGAGCGCGACATCGGCACCACGCCGGATGATCTTGCCTTTGCCTCGGGGCTTTGGTTTCTGGCCTTTGCGGTGATGCAGATTCCGGTCGGCTGGTCGCTTGACCGCTTCGGGCCGCGGCGCACGGCGGCAATCCTGTTGCTGGTCGGCGGGGCGGGGGGCGCGTCGCTTTTTGCCATGGCCACAAGCCCGCTTCACATCGCAGTGGCGATGCTGTTGATCGGGGTCGGCTGTTCGCCGGTCCTTATGGCGTCTTATTACATCTTCGCGCGCCAGTTTCCGCCCGCCAAATTCGCCACCCTTGCGGCGCTAATGCTTGGGGTCGGATCAATCGGCAATCTGGTCGCCTCTTACCCGATGGCCTGGGCCGCCGAAACCCTTGGCTGGCGGGCGGCGCTGTTTGTATTGGCCGGGGTGTCGGGCGTCGTGGCGGTGGGCATTCTGGCGCTTGTACGCGATCCAGAGGCGCTGAGCAGCGATACCCGTGGCTCGGTTCTTGATCTGCTGAAGATGCCGGTGCTCTGGGCGATCATGCCGTTGATGTTTGTGGCTTATGTGCCCTCTGCCGCCCTGCGCGGGCTTTGGGCGGGGCCTTACCTGCGCGATGTCTTCGCGCTTGATACCGGGCAGGTCGGGCAGGCTACCTTTGTCATGGGGGTGGCGATGATCGCCGGAACGCTCTGTTACGGCCCGCTTGATCGTATCTTCAACACCCGCAAATGGGTGATCTTTGCCGGCAACGCGATCAGCGCGCTTGCGCTTTTGGTGATGGTTGCGCTGCCCGATCACAATCTTGCGCTGTCAATTGGCATGCTGGCGGTTGTCGGGTTTTTCGGCGCGTCTTTCCCGGTGATTATTGCCCATGGCCGGGCGTTTTTCCCGCCTCACCTTGCGGGACGCGGTGTGACCTTGCTTAACCTGTTCGGCATCGGCGGCGTCGGCGTGGCGCAATTCGCCTCTGGCCCTTTGCACAGCGCCGCCTCGGGGGGCGGCGCGCTTGCGGGCTATACCGCGATTTTCCTTTTGTTTGCGGTTTCATTGCTGCTTGGTTTGGCGATTTACCTCTTCAGCCGCGACAGCATGAACTGAATCCGCCCCCTTTTACCTTCTGAACAGACGCGATAAGACCCCCCGGCAACCCCGAACCTGGAGATTGATCAAAATGGGTTACAAAATCGCCGTCGTCGGTGCCACGGGCAATGTGGGCCGCGAAATGCTGAACATTCTGGCCGAGCGCCAGTTTCCTGTTGATGAGATCGTGGCCCTTGCCAGCCGCAAGTCTCTTGGTACCGAAATCAGCTTTGGCGACCGAACTTTGAAGACCAAGGATCTGGACACCTTTGATTTCACCGGTTGGGATATTGCGCTTTTCGCCATCGGCTCGGACGCGACCAAGATCTATGCGCCCAAGGCGGCGAAATCCGGCTGTGTTGTGATCGATAACTCGTCGCTTTATCGCTATGATCCCGACGTGCCGCTGGTGGTGCCCGAAGTGAACCCCGAGGCGGTTCTGGGCTATGCCAAGAAGAACATCATCGCCAACCCCAACTGTTCGACCGCGCAGATGGTCGTGGCGCTCAAGCCACTGCATGACCGCGCGCGCATCAAGCGCGTTGTTGTCTCGACCTATCAGTCGGTTTCGGGCGCGGGCAAAGAGGGCATTGACGAGCTCTGGGATCAGACCAAGTCGATCTATAACCCGACCGACAGCAAACCGCCACGCAAATTCACCAAGCAGATCGCCTTCAACGTGATCCCGCATATCGACGTCTTCCTTGAAGACGGCCAGACCAAAGAAGAATGGAAAATGGTCGCCGAGACGAAGAAAATCCTTGATCCGAAGATCAAGTTGACCGCCACCTGTGTGCGCGTGCCGGTGTTTGTCGGCCATTCCGAGGCGATCAATATCGAGTTTGAGGATCACCTCGACGAGGCCGAGGCCCGCGATATCCTGCGCGAGGCGCCGGGCATCATGGTGATCGACAAGCGCGAAGATGGTGGCTATGTCACGCCGATCGAATGCGTCGGCGATTTCGCCACCTTCATCAGCCGTATCCGTCAGGACCCGACGATTGATAACGGCATCAACCTGTGGTGCGTCAGTGATAACCTGCGCAAGGGCGCGGCGCTGAACGCGGTGCAGATTGCCGAGACACTGGGCCAGCGGGTGTTGAAAAAAGGCTAATCGCCTTTCTGGAACGGCTCTATGATTGAATAATCGGGCGCATCTTCGGCTGTGCCCGATTTCGTTTGGTCATTGGCGCGCATTCGGTCAAACAGCCAGCGGTGGCCATGGCCGGGAAACGGAGTGTGAAAGCGCCGCATCAGGCGGGCATAGCTAAAGCCAAGCTCGGAGGCCTTGCAGACGCGCCGAGCCGCTCATCCGCCCTGACAGGCGGCCTCGCAGGGTGGCCCTTTGCGATTTCACGCGCCAGAAGGTCACGGATCATCTGCCCCAGCGTGATATCACGCTCTGGCGCGAGCCGTGCCGCTGCGCGCAGCATCTCATCATGCATTTTCATCTCGACGCGTTCCATTCGGCTATGAAGCCGCATCTCGGTAAACAAGGCGTAAATCCGCACATATCAAAAGCCAGTGCTTGCACTTGGGCGTCGCGCCCGGAATGATCCCCTTATGTTAACAGGAGTGATCCACATGCGTGCGCTGCCCTTTGTCCTTCCGCTTATCCTTTTCGCTCCGGCGTTACACGCCGACGAGATTGCCCTTAACAGTAGTGTCAGCGCCGTCACGCTTTATCCGCAGGGCGCGACCGTAACCCGGGAGGTGCCGTTTTCCATTCCCGCAGGGCAGCATGACCTGATCCTTGCCGATCTGCCGCAAAACACGCCGCTGGCCGCAGTCCGGGTTGCGGTGACGGGTGCGCAAATGGGCGGGGTGACCACCCGCAACGATTATGTTCCGCCGCGCGCTGCCGCTGAGACGCCCGCCCTGATCGCGGCCCGCGCCAGGGTTGAGCGGTTGGAGGATGAGCTGCGCAAGGCCCGCGCGGGTGTCGAGGACATCGCGCTTGAGGGTGATGCCGCCCGCGCCCGTATCGCCTTTCTCGCTGAAATCGGGAAGGGCGATGGCGTGGCCGCACTTGGGGTCGAGGCGCTGCGCGAGTTGTCAACGATGATCGGCGGCGAAACCCTAGCGGCGCGGCTTGCTGCCGCCGAGGCCACCCGCCGCGCCGAGACCGCCGAACGGGGCCTAAAGGACCAGATCAAGGCGCTTGAGGACGCGCAAAAGGCCCTTGCGGCGCTTGTGCCGGAAGACACGGCGCGTGCGATGCTGGCCGTCGCGGTCGCCTCGGATCAGCCGACGACCGGCACGCTAAGCGTGACCTACTCGATCAGCGATGCCGGATGGCAGCCGCTTTATGACCTGCATCTGACCCGCGACACCGGCAAACTTCGGCTGGAACGTGGCGCATTTGTGCAGCAATACACCGGCGAGAACTGGCGCGATGTGGCGCTGACCCTGTCAACGGTCCGCCCTTCGGCCCAGAGCGAACCCGGCCAGATATGGCCCTGGATTCCGCGCATTGAGGATCCAAAGGCACCGCGCCCCAAATTGCGTCAGCCTGAGCAGGTCAACGGCGGCCTGTTGTCAATGACCGAACCGATGATGGACGCCGCCACCCCGGCGCGCATCGAGGCGGATGCGCAATTTGACGGCCTGTCAGTCACCTATACCTATCCGGTGCCGGTGTCGGTCAGCACCGGCGCGGATCGTGTTCGCCTGTCGCTTGGCACCCTTGGCCTGACGGCCGATGTGGTCGCACAGGCGGTGCCGTTGGTCGATCAGACCGCCTTTGTGATGGCGCGCATGACCAATGACACCGGCGAATTGATTCTACCCACGTCAGAGGCGCGGTTTTATCTGGATGGCCGCTATGTCGGGCAACGCTGGATTGATCTTGTCCCGGCGGGGGGCAAGGTGGATTGGTCCTTTGGTGCCATTGAAGGCCTGCGCCTGACGCGGCTTGTGCGCGCGCGCAATGAGGGGGATCGCGGCATCATCTCGAAATCCAATGAAATGACCGAAACGGTCGAGATCAGCGTTGAAAACCTGACCGATACGGCCTGGCCGCTGCGCATTCTGGATCGTGTGCCGCAATCGGATCAGGAGGATCTTGAGATTACATGGTCGGCCAAGCCCCAGCCAAGCGAGCGTGACGTGGATGGCAAACGCGGCATTCTGGCCTGGGATGTCACCCTGCCCGCCGGTCAGACGCAAGAGATTACCCTCACCCACGCGCTGGAATGGCCCACCGGCAAGGTTTTGCGTTAGAGCATGTCGCGTGAATGCGAATGAACGCGACACGCTCTATGTGTTCGAGCCCAACGTGACCAATACATGGGTCACCCTGTGCGCGATGATTGAAAACTTTCTGACAAGTGTCTGTAAGCAGGGCGGTCTTGCCGGGGCGGTGCCAACCTATGCCTTTGTCGTTAAGGTTGGCCTTGGGGACACCATGACGCCTGAGAATATAATACGAAGGTATCCTGCGGGTCACGGTTCTGGTCGCCGTTACCCGCCCTGCCGAATTCATCGAAATCACGGTTCAGCAGCAGATGCAGGAATCCTGACAGAAAGCTACTTACAGCGTTTTTCAGCCTCTTCAACCGCCGCCGTATAACCCGACAAAGAGAACGAATCCTTGGTGATCGTGCCGCGTGACGAGCGCGCGCTAAGGACGGCGCTTGCCCCGCGCTTCATCGCCGCCAGAATTTTGGCATCATCGCCGGCGCTTGCGGGCCAGGCCCATTCGCCCTCGGTGAACAATTCGAATTCGGAACCGCCGATATTCATGTTGACGGTCGAGCCGCCGGCAAACGGATAGCCGCCGGTAAAGGTGATCTGGCCCTGAACGCCGGCGCCGGGGCGAAAGAACGTCATCAAAAGGATGTCGCCACGGCGCACGGCGACAACCCGGCCATCCTTGGTGTTGACCGTTTCGGTCGGGGCCGACACCGCCCAGCATTCGCGCGGGTCGCTGTCTTCAAACACGCTCCATGCGGTCTTGGCCGCCACCTGATTGGTGCTTGTTTCCTGCGCGGTTGCGCCCGTTGCCACCATCGCGGCCAATGCCACGGCCACGCCGCGTGCAAATCGTGATACCATCTGTCCAGCCTCCAAGCTGTCCTAAGCCTCAATTTCAGAAGTCGCGCCTATCCCTTTACGGAATTCTTTTTATGTGCGACCAGTCCCGTCTCGACATTGCAACATTAGCCTGAAACAGGCGAGAAGTGAAAGACGCAATTGGCGGATTTTCGCACACGCGCCTGTGAGTCACATTTATCGGAGGTCCCAATGACCCAGCCTGTTCCCATGACCGAAATCTGGCGCGGCCCGATGGCCGAAAGCGTGCATCTTGGGCATGCGGTTATTTGTGACGCGGGCGGTGGCATTGTCGAGGCTTGGGGAGATCCCTCCACAACCATTCTGCCGCGCAGTTCATCGAAGATGATTCAGGCGCTGCCCTTGGTCACAAGTGGCGCGGCCAAGGCCCATGGCCTTACCACGGAACAGCTTGCCCTAGCCTGCGCCTCGCATAACGGGGCGGCGATTCATACCGAGCGCGTCAACCGCTGGCTGGCCGAGCTTGGGCTGAGCGATGACGATTTCAGATGCGGGCCGCAAGACCCGGATGACAAGGCGGCCCACAAGGCGCTGCTGTGTTCGGATACGTCGCCCTGTCAGGTGCACAACAACTGTTCGGGCAAACATGCGGGGTTTCTGACGCTGAACCGTCACCTCAAGGGTGGCGCCGAGTACATCGATCCCGATCATCCGGTGCAAAAGGCGGCCCTGGACGCGTTTGAAACGGTCACGGGTGAGACCTCGCCGTTTTATGGGATTGACGGGTGTTCGGCGCCCAACCATGCCTCAAGCCTGCGTGGCATGGCGCGGGCGATGGCGTGGTTTGCCGGGGCTCGGGATGGTGCCGATGCCAATCAAACCGCCGCTGTCCAGCTTTGGCAGGCCATGGTGG
>JAVVFB010000260.1:0-4333 GCA_032251095.1 Roseovarius sp.
GGTGATCCTGCGCGCGCCTGACCTTAGCCTGTCACGTCCGATCCGGCTTTTGCATCCGCGCTTTCCGCTTTACATCGTGCCGCGCGGCGATGGCGTTTTCATGCTGGGCGCGACCCAGATCGAAAGCGGCGAACGCGGGCGCGCATCGGTCCGTTCAGTCATGGAATTGCTGTCAGCCGCCTATGCGCTTCACCCCGCTTTTGGCGAGGCCGAGCTTTTGGAGATCGGCACCGATGCGCGCCCCGCCTTTGCCGACAACCTGCCGCGCATTCGCAGGCGCGGCGGCACGATTTACGTGAACGGTTTGTTTCGGCACGGATTTCTTTTGGCCCCCGCCCTGGCGCGAATGGTGGCGGATTTGGTCCTGGATGGTCAGATACCGGAGGTGATGGATGAAGATCATAGTTAACGGCGCGCCGCACGACACAGAGGCGATCACCTTGGCCGGCCTTCTGGATGAGTTGGGCCATGGCACGGCCAAGATCGCCACGGCGGTGAACGAGGCCTTTGTGCCCGCCGCTTTGCGCGAAAAACAGAGTCTAAACATGGGTGATCGCGTCGAAATCGTCGCCCCGCGGCAAGGAGGCTAGCATGCCGGTTTTCTACGATACCGAGGTCGCTTCGCGGCTCATGCTTGGCACGGCGCAATACCCCTCGCCCGCGATTTTGGCCGAGGCGTTCAAGCGCTCGGGCGCAGGCATCGCCACGGTCTCGGTGCGCCGCGAAGCGGGCGGCGAGCGCGCCGGTCAGGATTTCTGGGATCTGATTGCCGATCTTGGGGTCAAGGTGCTTCCCAATACCGCCGGATGCCATTCGGTGCGCGAGGCGGTGACCACCGCACAGATGGCGCGCGAATTGTTTGACACGCCCTGGATCAAGCTTGAGGTGATCGGTCATGCCGACACCCTGCAACCCGATCCTTTCGGCCTTGTCGAGGCGGCGCGTATCCTGAGCGATGACGGGTTTCAGGTGTTTCCCTATTGCACCGAAGACCTTGTGCTTTGTGATCGCCTGATCGAGGCGGGGTGCCGGGTCTTGATGCCCTGGGGGGCGCCGATTGGCACGGGTTTGGGTCTAAATAACGTCTATGGGCTTCGCTCGTTGCGCGCGCATTTCCCCGACGTGCCGCTGGTGGTGGATGCGGGTCTTGGCCTGCCAAGTCAGGCGGCGCAGGCGATGGAGCTTGGCTATGACGCGGTCCTGCTCAATACCGCCGTGGCCAAGGCGGGCAACCCGGCCTTGATGGCCGAGGGCTTTGCCCGCGCGCTAGAGGCCGGGCGGCTTGCGTTCGAGGCCGACCCGATGGAGCCGCGCGATATGGCCGCCCCCTCGACCCCGGTTTTGGGAAAGGCGTTTTTGGCATGACCCTTCCGCGATTTTACCCGATTTTCGACCATCTCGCTTGGCTTGAGCGGCTGTTGCCGCTTGGTGTGAAACTGGTGCAGCTCCGCATTAAGGATACGCCAACGGATGTGGTGCGTGACACGGTAATCAAGGCCCAGGTGCTTTGCCGTACCCACGGCGCGATCCTTGTGGTCAACGACTATTGGCAGATCGCAATCGACGCGGGCTGTGACTGGGTTCATTTGGGTCAGGAAGATCTTGACGACGCCGATATCCCCGCGATCCGGCGCGCGGGCCTGAAACTTGGGCTAAGCACTCATGACCGCGCCGAGCTTGACCGCGCTCTGTCGCTTGCCCCTGATTACGTCGCCCTCGGGCCGGTCTATCCGACTATCCTGAAAAAGATGAAATGGCATCAACAGGGTCTGGAAAAGCTGACCGAATGGAAGGCCGTGATTGGCGATACCCCCCTTGTCGCCATTGGCGGCATGTCGGTCGAGCGCGCCGCAGGGGCGCTCGAGGCTGGCGCCGATTGCGTGGCGGCGGTCACCGATATCACTCTGAACGACAATCCCGAGGCGCGTGTGCGTCAATGGCTTGAGGCCACGAAATGACCCGTTACACACGCCAGATTGCGGTGCCTGAATTCGGCACGAACGGGCAGGAAAAGCTTCGCGCGGCAAAGATTTTGGTTGTCGGCGCAGGCGGTCTTGCGGCGCCGGTCCTGCAATATCTGGTCGGGGCCGGCGTGGGGCATATCACGCTGGTGGATCACGACCAGGTCGCACTTAGCAACCTGCATCGCCAGACGCTGTTTCGCGAGGCCGATATCGGCCAGCCCAAGGCCGAGGTTGCCGCCCGGCATATGGCCGCGCTGAACCGCGATTGCACCATCACCGCGCTGAACATACCGCTTGATCCGGCCAATGCGCCCGACCTCTGCGCCGGGGCCGATCTTGTGCTTGATTGCGCCGATAGCTTCGCCGCCAGCTATGTCCTGTCGGATGTCTGCAAGGCGAATGGCACGCCATTGATCAGCGCCTCTATCGTGGGCACATCGGGCTATTGCGGCGGGTTTTGCGGCACGGCACCGTCGTTGCGCGCGGTCTTTCCTGACCTGCCTGACCGTCTTGGAAGTTGTGACGCCGATGGTGTGTTAGGGCCTGCCGTGGGCGTGATGGGTGCGCTTCAGGCACAGATGGGATTGGCCATTTTGGCCGAAATAGAGCCTGATCCACTTGGTCAACTGGTGACGTTCGATGCCCTTGGGAACCGCTTTGGAGGCTTCCGCTTTGATGGCGCATCAGAGCCAGAGGATGGGTTTCACTTCATCGCCGCCAGCGATATCGCCCCCACTGACACCCTGACTGATCTGCGCGCCGCCGATGAGCCTGGCCCCGCCCTTGACGGCGCCACCCGTCGCACGGTTGCCGATTTCGATACCCCGCCGCTGCCTGACACTGGGCACCGCGCCGTTCTGGCCTGTCGGTCCGGCCTGCGCGCCTGGCAGGCCGCCACCCGCCTGCGCCAGCACTGGCCCGGAGACATTGCGCTGATCGCTCTTGGCGACGGCCCCAATACCATCCAAGGAGACGATTGAATGAAATATCTCGCGTTTGTAATTGCCATTTTGGCGACCGCCCCTGCCATGGCGCAGGATCGCATGACCCTTTTGCTTGACTGGTTCGTGAACCCCGATCACGGGCCGATCATCGTGGCGCAGGAACTTGGCTATTTCAAAGACGCCGGTCTTGAGGTCGAAATCGTCGCCCCCGCCGACCCAAGCGATCCGCCCAAGATGGTTGCCGCCGGTCAGGCCGATCTTGCGATTTCCTATCAGCCGCAACTTCATATGCAGATCGAGGGCGGTTTGCCGCTGCGCCGGGTTGGCACGCTGGTCGCGACGCCGCTCAATTGCCTTTTGGTGCTTGAGGACGGCCCGATCAAATCAAGCGCCGACCTCAAGGGACGCAAGGTTGGCTTTTCGGTCGCCGGTGTCGAAGAGGCGCTTTTGTCGGCCATCCTCGGGCAACATGGCATGACGCTAGACGATATCGAACTGGTGAGTGTGAACTGGTCGCTGTCGCCTTCGCTTATGTCAGGGCAGGTCGATGCGGTGATCGGCGCCTATCGCAATTTCGAGCTGAACCAGATGGAGATCGAAGGCGTGCCAGGGCACTGTTTCTTTATCGAGGAAGAGGGCATTCCGGCCTATGACGAGCTGATCTATGTGGCCAATCCCGCGACGATGAATGCCGATATGATCCGCCGTTTTCTGTTCGCCACCGAGCGCGCGACGCAATATATCGTCAACCATCCCACCGAAAGCTGGGAAATTTTCGCAAGCACCTCGACCGAACTGCGTGATGAGCTGAACGCGAAGGCCTGGGTTGATACCGTGCCGCGCTTTGCGCTGCGCCCCTCGGCGCTTGATCATGCCCGCTATACGCGGTTTGAAACCTTCCTCAAGGAAACTGGGATGATCGAAGAAATAACGCCGGTTTCGGGCCTCGCCCTAGACCTGAACGCGGAATGACCGGCAACTATGGCGCCACCTTTCCCCGCCTGCGTGATGCGGCGGGGCAGGTCTGGACGGACTATACCCATCATGGATTTGTCGAAGGGATCAGGGATGGGAGCCTGCCGCGCAAGGCGTTTCTTGGCTATCTGGTGCAGGATTACATTTTCCTGATCCATTTTTCCCGCGCCTGGGCGCTTGGCGTCACCAAGGCCGATACACTTGAGGAAATGCGCAGCTGCGCAGCGACGGTGGATGCGCTGGTGAATGGCGAAATCAGTCTGCATGTCAAAACCTGCGCCGCCGAGGGGCTAAGCGAGGAAGAGCTTTTCAACGCTACCGAGCATCCCGCCAATCTTGCCTATACCCGTTACGTTATGGACGCGGGCCATTCCGGCAATTTCCTTGATCTGATCGCGGCACTCGCGCCCTGTGTCATGGGCTATGGCGAGATCGGCGCGCGTTTGGGGC
>JAVVFB010000261.1:0-4319 GCA_032251095.1 Roseovarius sp.
GGGGCCAGCGGCCCGAGATGAGTTCATCGAGTTTCAGGCGGCCCTGTTGGTAGAGGTCGACCATCCAGGGGATGTCGCGGCGGATGACGACCTCGCCCGCATAAGAGCCGATCATCGACTGGCCAGCGGCGGCGAAGCTTACCGCCTCGTAAGAAGAGGGCGAGCCGCTATGGGGCATGCCGACCATGATCATCTTGCCGCCCCCGGCGAGGTAGCGCGGGGCGGCGTCATAGGCGGCGGCCGCGCCGACGGTGACAAGCACCACATCGGCGCCGCGCCCCATCGCGGCCTTGGCGGCGCGCCAGGGTTTGTTGCCGGTGGCGAGCACCCCGTCGGTGGCGCCGAATTCGCGGGCGGTGGCGAGCTTTTCCGCGCTCATATCGACCGCCACGATGCGGCGCGCCCCGGCGATGCGCGCGCCCTGAATGGCGTTGAGGCCGACACCGCCGGCGCCGATCACCACAACATCCTGACCGGCGCGCAGGCGCGCGGCATTGACCACCGCCCCGACGCCGGTAATGACACCACAGGCCAGCAGGCAGGCCGAGGCCATGTCAATGCCCGCAGGCAGCTTCACGATCTGGCTTTGGTCGACCACGACCTTTTCAGCAAAGGCGCCGCAGGCCATCGCCTGATGCAGGGTGCCGCCCGAGGTGGTGCTGAGCGGGCCGAGGTCGCCGTCATAGCGGGTTTCACAGCCCGTCGGGCGCCCCGAGCCGCAGCTTGGGCAGGAGCCACAGGCGCGGATCAGGGTGACGACCACCGGATCGCCGAGGCCAAAGCCGGTAACGCCCGCGCCGATGGCGCTTATGTGGCCCGCCGCTTCGTGGCCATAGACCGCCGGAAGCGACCCGCCCCAGCCACCCTCGGCATAGGAAATGTCGGAATGACAGATCGCCACCGCATCAAGATCGACCTGCACCTCGCCCGCCTCGGGCGCGCGCAGCGTGACATCCTCGATCACCAGCGGCGCGCCGAAGGCATGACAGACGGCGGCTTTGATGGTTGGCATGGCGACGCTCCTTGACTGCGTTTTGGGCAGGTGACCCGGATTCGCCCGCCATCGCAAGGGGCGATTGCCGGTTGCGAGTCAGATGTGGCCAGTGGCGCGCAGGAAGGCGGCCAGGTGAGCGGCGTAGGTCTCGGGCTGATCGACCGGGGGCACATGGCCGGCGCGGCGGATAAGTTGAAACTGCGAGCCGGGGATCAGATCGACGGTTTCGCGCACAAGATCGGGCGGGGTCGAGCCATCGTCAGCGCCCGCGATCCCAAGCACCGGCAGGCGCAGCCCCGAGGTTGGCGTGTAAAAATCGGTCCCTGAAATGGCAGAGGCACAGCCGATATAGCCCTCTGGGTCATGCCGCGTCAGAAGCTCAAGCCAGGGCAGGTGCCTGTTTTCCTTGAGGAACGCGCGGGGGAACCAGCGCTCGCAAGAGGCGCGGGCAAGTTCTGCCATATCGCCCGCGCGGGCGGTGGCGATGCGGCTGGCCCAGATTTCGGGGGTGGCGATCTTGGCGGCGGTATTGGACAGAACCATGGCGCGGATAAGATCGGGGCGTTTGACTGCCAAACCCTGCGCCACCATGCCGCCAATCGAAAGGCCGACGACCATCGCGTCGCGCACCGAAAGGTGATCCAGGAGCCGCTCTGCGTCGCGCACCAGCGTGCCCATCGAATAGGGCGCGGGCGGGCAGGACGACAGGCCATGACCGCGCGCGTCATAGCGGATGATGCGCAGGCCTGGCGGCAGATGCGGGATCACCTTGTCCCAAAGCAGCGTGCCGGTGCCGAGCGCATGGGCGAACACAATCGGCGCGCCCGCCGGATCACCTTCGTCGAGATAATGCAGCCTGATGTCGTCAAATTCCGCAAACGCCATGGCCAGCCCTCAGGCAAACCGGGTGAGGGCGCTCTGAAACACCTCGGCATCGACATTGCCGCCCGAAATGGTGGCAAAGACCGCCTCGCCCTCGATCCGGTCGGCGTGAAACAGGGCCGCGGCAAGCGCCACGGCGCCGCCCGGTTCGGCCACGACCTTGAGCCGCGACCAGGCAAGCGCCATGGCGTGCAGGCATTCATCCTCGGTGACCACAAGGCCGGGGCCGCACAGCCGCGCCATGATCGGAAAGGTGATCTCGCCGGGTTGCGGCGTGACGATGGCGTCGCAGAGGCTTCCGGAAAGCTGCGCGTTGCGCTCGATCCGGCCAGAGGCAAGCGAGCGGGTGGCATCGTCAAAGCCCTGCGGTTCGCAGGGGCGCGCGCGCAGGCCCGGCGCGTCGGCTTCAAGCGCAAGCGCGATGCCAGAGGTCAGCCCGCCACCGCCGCAACAGACCAGAACATCGGCCTCAGCCACGCCAAGCGCGATCGCGTCCTCGGCGATCTCAAGCCCGGTGGTGCCTTGTCCGGCGATCACCTGCGGCTCGTCATAGGGTTTGATCAGGGTCAGCCCGCGTTCGCCCGCAAGCCGCGCGCCAATGGCGTCGCGATCCTCGGTGGCGCGGTCATAAAGCACCACTTCGGCGCCGAGCGCGCGGGTATTGTCGATCTTCATGCGCGGTGAATCTCCCGGCATGATGATCACCGATGCCACGCCATGTTCGCGCGCCGCAAGGGCCACGCCCTGGGCATGGTTGCCGCTTGAAAAGGCGATCACGCCACGGGCGCGGGTATCGGGATCAAGCGCCGAAACCGCCGAGCGCGCGCCACGATACTTGAAGCTTCCGGTGAGTTGCAGGCATTCGGGTTTCACGAACACCCGCCGCCCGGCGATCTCATCCAGAAACGGCGAGGACAACAGCGGGGTGCGCCGCGCATGCCCCTTTAGGCGCGCGGCGGCAGAGCGGATCATGGTGATATCGGTCATGCGGTTTGCTCCAGCAGGGCATGAATGGCGGCAAGCGCCGGGGCTTCGTCCAGAAACGGCACATGGCCGCGATCGGGCACCACGGCGGCGATCAGGCCGGGGTGATGCTCTTGCATTTTGGCCAGTGTCGCAGCGGTCAGCAGATCCGAGTTCGCGCCCTTGACCACCGCCAGCGGGATGTCCTTGAGTGCATCGAACAACAGCCAGAGATCGGCCGCCTCGCCGGTGCCGGCCTGACCGGTCAGCGCGTCGCGCAGCTTGGCATCATAGCGCAGGCCAAGCCCGCCGCCGGGTTTTTCGTAAAACATGAACCCGGCCTGCTGGCGCCACCGCTCGGCACTGACGCCGGGAAAGTCGGGGCCATGCACATGGGCAAGCGCCTCTGCGGCACTGTCAAGATCGGGCAGGCTTGGTTCCTTGCCGACATAATCCATGATCCGCCCGAGGCCCTTTGCATCCACATCCGGCCCAATATCGTTGAGCACCACCGCCCGCAGGCGCGAGGCATGCCCATAGGCAAGGGCCATCGCGATCAGGCCACCGCGCGAGGTGCCGATCAGGGTGACCTGATCAAGCCCGAGGTGGTCGAGCAGTTCAAGCGCATCCTGACCTTCGCGCAGGATGTTGTAATTGGTGAAATCCGGATCATGGGCCGACTTTCCGCGCCCGCGATAATCCATGCAGATCAGGCGGTGATCGCCAAGGTGCGGCGCAAGAAAGCTGAAATCATCGCTGTTGCGCGTGAGGCCCGCAAGGCAGAGGATCGCGCGGCCCGTTCCGGTATCGGTGTAATAAAGCTCAAGCCCGTCCGAGGTGGTAAACCGCGCCATTACGCACCCGCCAGTGCGGGGATGCCGGTCAGATCGTGGAGTATGTCTTGCGGGCGCGCCGGAAGGCGGTCCACCGGATCGCCTGCGCGATTGACCCAGGCCGTGGCAAAGCCATAGCCCGCCGCCGCCGCCGCATCCCAGCCGTTTGAGGACACGAACAGCACCTCCTCGGGGGCACAGTTGAATCGTTCGCCGACAAGGTCATAGACCACGCGCGCGGGTTTGAATATCCCGACGCTTTCAACCGAAAGAACATCGTCAAGCACATCCCCGATGCCCGCCGATTTGACCGCCCCGTCAAGCATGTCCGGCGAGCCGTTGGACAGGATCGCGGTGTTCATCCCGGCGTCTTTCAACGCGTGCAGCATGGCGGGCACCTCCGGATAGGCCTCCAGCTCCCAGTAAAGCTGTAACAGGCGCTCGCGCAGTTCCGTGTCGTCGCCAAGCTCCTCTGACTCCAGCGCCCAGTCAAGCCCGTCCTGGGTGACCTGCCAGAATCCGATGTGCTCGCCCATGATCGCGCGCAGCCAGGTGTATTGCAGCTGCTTGAGGCGCCATTTCTCGGCAATCGCGGGCCAGTGGCGGGCAAAGACCTCGCGGCCGGGTTCTTGTGCGGCGTTGCGGGC
>JAVVFB010000262.1:0-4289 GCA_032251095.1 Roseovarius sp.
GTCAGACATCTCCATGCGCACAAGGACATAACCCGGCATAAAACGACGCTCGGCGGTCACTTTCTTGCCACGACGGATCTCGATCACCTCTTCGGTCGGCACGAGAACTTCCTCGATCTCTTCCTCAAGGCCGTTCTCGATGACCGATAGTCTGATTTGCTCGGCGATCTTCTTTTCGAAATTCGAAAGAACACTGACCGAGTACCACCGCTTTGCCATCTTCGACCTATGCCTTTTAATCTGACCGGCATTCCGCCGGAAATCCGTATTCTTTCAGGCACTTGACCTGCACCCTCTGAAACAAAAAGCGGCGCGCAACACGAATCGCCGCGCGCCATTTCCAGAGGTTTGCCGTCAACTACCCGTGATTGTGCGCAATTTCAAGGGTTGGTTAGTGATTTTATGTCGCACTAGCCAAACATGTTCAGCACGGCCTGAAGGCCGCCGCGGATGCTCAGATCGACCAGCGCGAAAAAGATCGCCGTCACCGTGGCCATGATGAACACCATGACCGTGGTCAACACGACCTCGCGACGCGAGGGCCAAACCACCTTGGTCACTTCCGAGCGGACCTGCTGAATAAACTGAAGGGGATTCGTGCGTGCCATCTGCGCTGTCTTCTCTGATATATCTGTTCAGCGCCACATACGCGGGCTGGCACATGAATTCAAGGGCAGAAGGGCCATTGCCCGCCTGCCCTTTGCTAAGCTTGTTATGATAAGGCTAATGCGGTTCGGGTCTGATGCGCTCGAACGGGTCAGGCATGGCCTCGAACGGGTCCTCTTCGGGCCTGCGCCGCAGCATCAGCGGCGGCCAGCCCTTCGGCAAGGCCCAACCGGTCGGCAGCACCTCGATCACCTTGGCGCGCAGGCCCTGCATCCGTTCGACCCCAAACACAGCGGCCCCCAGAACCACCAACCAAAAGGCAATGAACAGGATTACCAGAACGAGCATCGGCCACCACAAGACAAGGCCAAAGGCCGCAAGCCATAAAGAATGAACCGGTTTAGGACGCAGGCCCTTGAGCCGGGCCATCAGGGCGGCGGGCGTGCCCAGGCCTGCAAGCCTGCGTGACGCGCGCCCCTTGGATACAGAGGATTGAGGCTGTTTCGCCCGGCGTTTCGGACGCGGCACAAGATGCGTACCAATAAGCCCCGGCGCCAGATCCGGCAGGCTGCGTCGGCTTGAGGTGCGGCGCTCTTCGGTCAGGATGTCACGGATCGTGGCCATGGCATTCTCAACCGCCTCGTCGGTAGACGAAGCATCAGCAGGCGCATGGCCTTCAAATTCAGATCCAACATGCGGTAAATACGATTGCGGGTATGCGCCCCGTGGCGTTTGCGTTGTCATAGCAGCTACTCTTTCACCCTCCCACGCCCCCACGCGGATCGGCCTTGCGCTCCCAAGGGATCACCGGTCGATTAAAGGTGATGATGCGGCACAATTGGGGCAAAAAAATGGCAGACCTGCGGCACAAACACGGCACGTCGAGTTTTATCGCAGTTTAGCTAAAATATTCGGCGACCACGCGGCCCTTGGATACGCTCGCAATGTGGCGAGACTGTGCGCTCGCCCTATCCGACCCAAGGCTGATGCCAAAGCCTTCAGATTTTCATCTCATGGGAAACATGGCAGGGGCACAGGGACTCGAACCCGGGACCTACGGTTTTGGAGACCGTCGCTCTACCAACTGAGCTATACCCCTATCACAGCGCCGGGTTAAGCCACCTTTGAACGGGAATCAAGCGCTGTTGGGCGATTTCAACCGGCTAATTCAAGATTTTCACCGCCGCCCAGCACTCAGGCCGCGGGACGGGCGGCAAACCGCGGGCTTTGCACGACTCCGCGGTCAAAAAGTCGGTTGATTTCACTATCGCTCAACCCAACCACATCCCCCAACACCTCTTCGGTATGCTGGCCAAGAGCGGGGGCCGCAACCGCATCCTCACGCGGATGCGCCGAGAACGTCGCCGGATGCCCGGGCACCACAAAGCGGCCAAGGCCCGGCTGGCTGATCTGGCGGAATATCGGGTTGTCCTCGCTTAAATCCGCATCCTGCGCGAGCGCCTCGCGCACCGTGCGAAACACCGACCATGTCAGCCCTGCCCGATCAAAGTCAGCGGCAAAGTCGCTTAGCTTGCGCGCCGCGAACCAGGGGTGCAACCGCGCCGTGATCTCGTGGCGCAGCGTCCAACGCACCCCTTCATCGTCAAGGTCAACGCCACGCTCCTCTGCCAGAGACCGCATCGTATCGCTGGTCCCGGTTGCCTTGAGCAGGCCCTGCCATTGCCGCCGCGTGAGGCCAATCACCATGACCCGTGTGCCACAGGCACAGGTAAAATCCTGACCATAGGCCCCATAAAGCGCATTGCCCGATTTTCCGCGCTCCTCTTTGTTGACCACCGAATCGCCGATCAGGCCAAGATGCCCGATGGTTGCAGCCGCCACATCCTTGAGCGACAGCTCGACCTCCTGCCCCTTGCCCCGGCGCAGCCGCTCGCGCTCGGCCGCAAGCAAGGACGACACCACCAGATGCCCCGCCACCAGATCCCAGGCCGGCAGCGCATGCGCCACAGGATCGGCAAGGCCTTCTGGCCCGGTGATATCGGGGATGCCAAGCGCCGGGTTGACCGTGTAATCCACCGCCGGGCGACCATGGCGATCCCCCATCAGCGTGACCATGATCAGATCCTCGCGATACCGGCGCAGGGTGTCGTAATCCATCCAGCCACGCACCCGCAGGTTGGTCAGGAAAAGCCCGGCATCCTCGCCCGGCGCGGTGACGATCCGGGTCACAAGCTCTTTGCCCTCGGGGCTTTGCATATCCACCGCGATCGACTTTTTGCCCTTGTTGAGCCCGGCCCAGAACAGGCTCTGACCCGAGGGCGCCAGCGGCCAGCGCCCGGCATCAAGCCCGCCGCCGATCCGGTCAAAGCGGATCACCTCGGCACCCATCTGCGCCAAGGTCATCCCCGCCAGCGGCACCGCCACAAAGGCCGAGCCTTCGACCACGCGCATGCCCTTGAGAATACCGCTCATAGCGTGCCCTCCCACTCTGCGCTGGCCTGCATGCATTGATGCCCGCCCTGCCCGGTCACAAGCGACAGCGCGCCGCAGTCGTCCTCGGTTGCCATGATATCAACCACGGGGCTTTCACCGGGGGTCAAAAGCATCGGATGCACGCCGCGAAAACCGAAATAGCTCGGGGTTTGGCCGCGCGCGCGGCACGCCGCCTGCATCAGCCATGTGGCCTGAAGCGGGCCATGCACCACAAGGCCAGGATACTGCTCGACATCCTGCGCATAAGGCAGGTCATAGTGGATGCGATGCGCATTGAAGGTCAGCGCCGAATAGCGAAACAACAGCGCCTCCGAGGTGGTCTTGGTTTCGCTCAGCACCGGGTCGGTCGGCATGGCTTGGCTGCGCGGCGGTCTATAGGTGTCGGGAATGTCGAGGTAAACGATATCCTGCACCTCTTCGATCGCAAGCCCACGCTCGCCGAAAATCTGATGCCCGACCGAGACGATCACCATCGGCCCGGCAGCGCCCGTCTTTTCGGTGACGCGACGGATAGACGAGCGGCGCTTGATCACCTCGCCCACCCGCAAGGGCGCGGCAAAGCGCAAACGGCCACTGGCCCACATGCGGCGCCGAAGCAGCACTGGCGGTAGAAAATCCCCCAACATCGGATGACCATCGCGCGCCAGTTCGGCCAGCGGCACCGTGGGCGCGAAGGCGCACCAGTGCCAGAGCGGCGGCAAGATATCGCCGGTGTCGGGCGCGGTCTTGTGGGCCTGTCCCAAAGTGGCATGAATCTGCGCCGCCTGTTGACGGGAAATGCAACCCTGCTGGGTTTCGCTACGCCCTTCCCAGCCTGCAACGTTGAGCTTGTCCATGTTCCGCCTCCCTGTGATCTGCCTAGGGTGGCGAAGGCGTGAAAAAAGTCAATATTTCAATGGCTTATATGAATACAACTGTATGCAATGCTGATTGTGCAAATGCAGAAACCCCGTGCCGACCTTGATTTCTCACGGGAAAACCCCTGCCTTGGCGGGCCTCGGCCTGGCGACATGCTGCGAATGAAAACGGGTTTCCGCAAAACGGAAAGGCGCGGCAGATTGCCCCATCCTGCGTATCTCCCGGCGCGCGCGCTCTCAAAAACACAAAAAGGGCGCCATCGCTGGCGCCCTCTCCAAATCCGTAGGGTGGGTGAAACCCACGCTTTGCGTGATCACTCGATGATCTTGGAAACGACGCCGGCGCCGACGGTACGGCCGCCTTCACGGATG
>JAVVFB010000263.1:0-4267 GCA_032251095.1 Roseovarius sp.
GGACGCGATCGAGCATGTGCGCGATCTGCTGCTCTCGGGCAGCCACGCCAGCGAGGACGATCTCAAGGCGATCGACAAGGAGGTCAAGGAGATCGTCAACGCCAGCGCCGAATTTGCCAAGGAAAGCCCGGTGCCCGGCGCCGAGGAACTTTGGACCGATATTTACGCCGATCTGGCGCCGCAGAACGCCTGAGAAGGAGAGACACCCATGGCAACCGAAATTTTGATGCCCGCCCTCTCTCCGACAATGGAAGAAGGCACACTTGCAAAATGGCTCGTGAAGGAAGGTGATAGCGTCAAGAGCGGCGATATCCTGGCCGAGATCGAGACCGACAAGGCCACGATGGAATTCGAGGCCGTCGATGAAGGTGTGATCGGCAAGATCCTGATCGCAGAAGGCACCGAGGGCGTGAAAGTGAACACCGCCATCGCCGTGCTTTTGGAAGAAGGCGAAAGCGCCGACGACATCCAGAGCGACGCTGCCCCGGCAAGCGCGCCCAAAGAAGATGCCCCTGACCCCAAATCCGCCCCGGCCCAAGCCAAGGCCCCCGAGGCCCCCAAGGCTGACACCAGCCCGGATTGGCCCGAGGGCACCGAGATGGAAACCAAGACCGTGCGCGAGGCCCTTAACGCCGCCATGGCCGAGGAAATGCGCAGCGATCCGTCGGTCTTCATCATGGGCGAAGAGGTGGCCGAATATCAGGGCGCCTACAAGATCACCCAGAACCTGCTGGAGGAATTCGGCGGCAAGCGGGTGATCGACACGCCGATCACCGAACATGGTTTTGCCGGGATCGGGGTTGGCGCGGCCTTTGGCGGCCTGCGCCCGATCATCGAATTCATGACCTGGAACTTTGGCATGCAGGCGATTGACCAGATCATCAACTCTGCCGCCAAGACGCTTTACATGTCCGGCGGCCAGATGGGCTGTCCGATCGTGTTCCGTGGCCCCAACGGCGCCGCCGCGCGCGTCGGTGCCCAGCACAGCCAGGATTACGCGGCCTGGTACGCGCAAATCCCCGGCCTGAAAGTGGTACAGCCCTATTCGGCGGCCTGTGCCAAAGGCCTGTTGAAGCAAGCAATCCGCGACCCCAACCCGGTTGTTTTCCTTGAGAATGAAATTCTCTACGGGCGCTCGTTCGAGGTGCCTAAACTGGATGATTTCACCATTCCGTTTGGCAAGGCCAAGATCTGGCGCGAAGGCACTGACGTGACCATCGTCAGCTTTGGCATAGGCATGACCTATGCGCTTGAGGCGGCGGACAAGCTTGCCGAGGACGGCATTTCCGCCGAGGTGATCGACCTGCGCACCCTGCGCCCGCTTGATTATGACACGGTGATCGCCAGCGTCATGAAAACCAACCGCTGTGTCACGGTTGAGGAAGGCTGGCCGGTGGCCTCGATCGGCAACCACATTTCGGCCACGCTGATGGAGCGCGCGTTTGACTATCTTGACGCGCCAGTCATCAACTGCACCGGCAAGGATGTGCCCATGCCCTATGCGGCGAACCTTGAAAAGCTGGCGCTGACAAGCGTGGATGAGGTGCTCAATGCTGTGCGCCAAGTGACCTATCGGTAAGGAGACATAGAGCGATGCCAATTGAAATTCTGATGCCCGCCCTGTCCCCGACCATGGAAGAGGGCACCCTTGCCAAATGGCTTGTCAAAGAGGGCGACACGGTGAGTTCCGGCGACCTTCTGGCCGAGATCGAAACCGACAAGGCCACGATGGAATTCGAGGCGGTCGACGACGGAGTGATCGGCAAGATCCTGATTGCAGAGGGCAGCGAGGGCGTGAAGGTGAACACCGCCATTGCCGTGCTTCTGGAAGAGGGCGAAAGCGCCGGCGATATCAAGGCGGGCGGCTCTTCGGCCCCGGCCGGGGCCGCCTCGCAAGAGGCCCCCGCCAAGAACGCAAGCGATGCGCCCGAGGCCAGCGGCGCCAAGGCGCCAGCGGCGCCGGCCACTGCCGATGGTGGGCGCATCTTTGCCTCGCCGCTGGCGCGCCGGATTGCCGCCGACAAGGGCGTTGATCTTGCCGGTCTGACCGGGTCCGGCCCGCATGGCCGGATCGTCAAGGCCGATGTCGAAGGCACCAAGGCCGGTTCGGCCAAACCCGCCACAGAAAGCGCCCCGACCGAACCCGCGAAAGCTGCGCCCGCCAGCATGGCCAGCGGTCCGTCCTCGGATGCGGTCATGGCAATGTATCAGGGTCGCGAGTACCAGGAGGTCAAGCTTGACGGCATGCGCAAGACCATCGCCGCGCGCCTGACCGAGGCCAAGCAGACCGTGCCGCATTTCTATCTGCGCCGCGACATCAAGCTTGATGCGCTGATGAAATTCCGTGGCGAGCTGAACAAACAGCTCGAAGGCCGCGGCGTCAAACTCTCGGTCAATGACTTTATCATCAAGGCCTGCGCGCTTGCGCTTCAGGCGGTGCCGGATGCCAATGCGGTCTGGGCGGGCGACAAGGTGCTCAAGCTCAAGCCGTCGGATGTGGCGGTGGCCGTGGCGATCGAGGGCGGGCTGTTCACGCCGGTTCTGAAGGATGCCGAGATGAAATCGCTCTCGGCGCTTTCGACCGAGATGAAAGACCTTGCCGCCCGCGCCCGCGACCGCAAGCTTGCGCCGCAGGAATATCAGGGCGGCACATTCGCGATTTCCAACCTCGGCATGTTCGGGATCGACAATTTCGACGCGGTGATCAACCCGCCGCATGGCGCGATCCTTGCGGTCGGCGCGGGCAAGAAACAGCCCGTTGTCGGCAGCGATGGAGAGTTGGCCGTGGCGACCGTGATGTCGGTCACCCTGAGCGTCGATCACCGGGTGATTGATGGAGCCATGGGGGCCGAGCTTTTGAATCAGATCGTCGACAATCTGGAAAATCCGATGGTCATGCTGGCCTGAAACAGCAACGCCCCCGACAGGGTTTGATCCTGCCGGGGGCGTAATATGCTTGGCGCATCGGGCGCAAGCCCTGCTTACTCGGCCTCTTGGCTCTCGCCGCGCACGCCCAAAAGCTGATCCATGCTGACCGATGGCTGGGCACAGCCCGCCTCGCCCACAATGCGTGCAGGCACACCCGCCACGGTCTTGCAGGGCGGCACCTCTTCCAGCACCACAGAGCCAGCCGCGATGCGCGAGCAATTGCCAACCCGGATATTGCCAAGCACCTTGGCCCCGGCGCCAATCAGCACACCATTGCCGATCTTGGGGTGACGGTCTTCTTCTTCCTTGCCGGTGCCGCCAAGGGTGACCGAATGCAGCATCGAGACATTATCGCCCACCACCGCCGTTTCGCCAATCACGATGGAATGGGCGTGGTCGATCATGATGCCCTTGCCGATCCGTGCGGCGGGGTGAATATCGACGCCAAACACCTCCGACGCCCGCATCTGAAAGAACCGCGCCAGATCGCGCCGCCCCGTGCTCCAGAGCCAATGGGCAATGCGGTAGGCCTGCACCGCCTGAAATCCCTTGAAAAACAAAAGCGGCAGGATAAAGCGATCACAGGCCGGGTCGCGATCATTCACCGCCACGATATCGGCGCGCGCCGACAGGCCGATCTCGGGGTCACTGCTCAGCGCCTTGTCGCAAATCTCGCGCAGGATCTGCTCGGGCATCTCATTCGAGGTCAGCTTGAGAGAAATCCGATAGGCCAGAGCCGATTCGAAGGTGTCATGGTGCAGAACGCTCGAATGAATCAACCCGCCCAAAAGCGGTTCATCGGCAATGGCCTCTTTCGCCTCGGCGGCAATCCGGGCCCAGACCGGATCAAGCTCCGCCAGTTTTGAGTGTATTTTCGCCACGTGTGTGCTCCTCTGGAATGCGCCGAGTATAACAGATAGGTATGATCAATAAAATGCAAAGGCGTGATTGGGGGCATAAGCAAAATGAATGAAAACGACCAGAGCCGATTTCGCGCCCGGATCACCGCCCTGCTCACCGAGTTGGCGCAAGAAGATGCGCTTGGCCTGTCCGGTCAGGCCACGGTCGAACTTGATCAACAGGCCGTGGGGCGGTTGAGCCGGATGGACGCGCTGCAAAATCAGGCCATGGCCAAGGCCAGCCACCTGCGCCGCCAGACCCTCAAGACCCGGCTTGAGATGGCCCTGCGGCGCATGGATGGGGGCGAGTTCGGCTATTGCGAGTATTGTGGCGATGATATCGCCCAAGCCCGGTTGATGCTTGATCCGGCGGCAACGCGACTCAATTTTGGGTCTTTTCGCCATAGGTTCTCCGGTTTCTTGTTGATACCAGGAAGGCA
>JAVVFB010000264.1:0-4227 GCA_032251095.1 Roseovarius sp.
ATCCTGATCTGGTCGACAATGTCGGCATGTTCCTGTTGCGCCATACCGGCAATGACAAGGATTTCCTGACCACGCGGCTTAGCCATATCCTTGATCTCAAGGGGCCGAGCCTGTCGATCCAGACCGCCTGTTCAACCTCTTTGGTGGCAGTGCATTACGCGGCGCAATCGCTTTTGAATGGCGAATGCGACATGGCGCTTGCGGGGGGCGTGACCATCGAGTTGCCGCAAAAGCGCGGCTATCTTTACAAGGACGGCGAGATTTTATCGCCTGACGGGCAATGCCACGCCTTTGATCATCGCGCCCAAGGCACGGTGTTTGGTTCGGGCTCCGGCGTTGTTGTGCTGCGTCGGTTGGCCGATGCACTGGCCGATGGCGATCATATCTGGGGCGTGATCAAGGGCACGGCGGTGAATAACGACGGCGCCGCCAAGGCCGGTTATCTCGCGCCCTCTGTTGACGGTCAGGCGATTGCCGTCGCCGAGGCGCAGGCGATGGCCGGCATCAGCGCCGAAACCGTGGATTATGTCGAATGCCATGGCACCGGCACCTATCTTGGCGACCCGATCGAGGTTGCCGCTCTCACCCAGGCGTTTCGCGAGACCACGCAAGCGGTTGATTTCTGCCGCATCGGCAGCGTGAAAACCAACATCGGCCATCTTGATACCGCCGCCGGTGTGGCCAGCCTGATCAAGGCCACGCTGGCGCTTTATCACAAGGAAATGCCGCCCTCTCTGGGCTATGAGGCGCCCAATCCGGCGATTGATTTTGACGGCAGCCCCTTTGCCGTCAATGACCGCCTGACCCCTTGGCCAAAGCATGATCATCCGCGCCGCGCCGGGGTCAATTCACTTGGGGTTGGCGGCACCAATGCCCATGCGGTCCTGCAAGAACCGCCCGAATCGGCACCCTCTGAACCCGGCGATTGGCCGTTTCAGATCTTCACCCTTTCGGCGCGCAACAAGGCGGCGCTTGACGCGGGCGCGGCGCGGCTTGCAAGCCATTTGCGCAGCCACCCCGAACAACCGCTGGCCGATATCGCCTGGACACTGAAAGAGGGCCGACGCGCCTTTGATCGCCGTCGCGTCGTGGTCGCCGACAGCCACGAGACCGCCGCCGCGCTTTTGGAAAAGGGCGATCCGCGCCGGGTGTTCACCCACACCGTTCTGGGCCATGACCCACAGGTCACGTTCATGTTCCCCGGCGGCGGCGCGCAATATGCGGGCATGGCGCGCGACCTTTACGAGACAGAGCCGGTCTTTGCCGAATGGATGGATCGCGGGCTTGATCTGCTTCAGCCCAAGCTTGATTACGATATCCGCGCGATCTGGTTGCCCGATGCCGCCGGGTTGGCGGACGCGCAAGAGCGGCTCAAACGCCCGTCGGTGCAATTGCCGCTGATCATGATCAGCGAATATGCGCTGGCCCAACTCTGGCAGAGTTGGGGGGTGACCCCGGCGGCCCTTATCGGTCATTCGATGGGCGAAAACACCGCCGCCTGTCTGGCCGGGGTGATGAGTTTCGAAGATTGCATCGGCCTTGTGCATCTGCGCGGGCAACTCTTTGACGAGGTCGCGCCGGGCGGCATGCTTAGCGTGCCATTGGCCGCCGATGCGCTGCGCTCCTGGCTTGGCGACGGCCTTGATCTTGCGGCGGTGAATGCGCCCGAACTGTCGGTCGCCTCTGGCCCGCAGGCCGCACTTGATGATCTGGCCGCGCGCCTTGCCGCCGAGGGTATCGAGGCACAGCGCATCCCGATCGACATCGCCGCCCATAGCCGGATGCTTGAACCGATCCTTGACCGGTTCCGCGCCTATCTGGCGTCGATAACGCTCAATCCGCCGCAAATCCCGCTGATCTCGAACCGCAGCGGCGATTACATGACGCCAGAGCAGGCCACCGATCCGGATTACTGGGTCGGGCATCTGCGCCATACGGTAGAGTATGCAAAAGGCCTTGGCCGCCTTGCCGAGGGCGAGGCGCGGGTGTTTCTTGAGGTCGGCCCCGGCAAGGCGCTGTCATCCCTGGCACAGGCGCATGGCGCGATCACCGCCAATCAGGTGATCAGCACCCTGCGCCACCCCGATGACGTGGTGCCCGATGACGAATATTTCATGGCGATGCTTGGCCGGATGTGGGCGGTGGGCGTCACCATCGACTGGCATCAGATCTGGGGCGAGGCACGCCGCTTGCGTGTGCCGCTTCCGAGTTATGCCTTTCAACACAAACCCTATTTCATCGCCCCCGGCACGGCGCGTCATTTGCCCGCCGCCGATTTTCCGCTGCGGCGCGATGATATGGCGGACTGGGGCTATCGACCGCATTGGCGGCCTTTGCTGGCCGAGGTCGATCTTGGCGACGGCGCCGACCTTGGTGCGATCCCGCCCGAGAGCTGGCTTATCTTTGAGGATGACGCCGGGCTTGCCAAAAAGATCGGGGCGCGCCTTGAGAGAGCGAAGCATACGGTTACGTATGTTACCCCCGGCGATGCCTTTGCCGCGCTTGTGCCGGGGCGTTATACGCTGTCGCCGGAACGCGGGCGCGAGGGCTATGATCAGTTGATCCGCGCATTGGTCTCTGAGGGCCGTGGCCCTAACAGAATCGCGCATTTCTGGCTTGTGACGGCGGATGAACGCCACCGCCCCGGATCAAGCTTTTTCCACCGGCTTCAGGAACAGGGGTTTTATAGCCTGCTGTTTCTCGCTCAGGCCATGGCCGACGAGGGCCTGGCGACGCCGATCCACATCACCGCGATCACCTCTGGTGCGGCGCAGGTCAAGGACGAAGCGCTTGATCACCCGGCCAAGGCCACCGCGATGGGCCCGCTGCGGGTGATCCCGCGCGAGATGCCCGGCGTGACCTGCGCCAGCCTTGATATTCCGCTGCCCGACACAAGGCGCGGGATACCCGAGCCGCTTGTGACGCAGGTGCTTGAGGATCTGCTGCAAGAGCCCGGCAACCGCGTGGCGGCGCTGCGCGGTGCGCGGCGCTATGAACAGGACTATCGCGCCCAGCCGATCCCCGAGGGCGAGACCCCGATATCGGATGGCGATACGGTTCTGATCACCGGCGGGTTTGGCGGTATTGGCCTGACCCTGGCCGAAGACCTGATCCGCAGGAATGGCGCCAATATCGTGCTGATGTCGCGCCGCCCCCTGCCCGCGCGCGCGGATTGGCCGCGCTACCTTGCGACCCGTGGCGCGGGCGATCCGCTGGCGCGCCGGATTGCCGCGATCGAGCGGCTGGAGGGGCTTGGCGGGCGCGTGATGGTGGTCGCGGCGGATGTCTGCAACATCGAGGACATGCGCGCCGCGCGCGTGCAAATCGAGGCCGGGTTTGGCCGCGTCAATGGGGTGATCCACGCCGCCGGCGTGATCGCCGATGCGCCGCTTCTGAGCAAGGGACCGGACAGCATCGAGGATGTGTTTACCCCGAAAATTCACGGCACGCAGGTGCTTGAACAGGTGTTCCCCGATGGAACGCTCGACTGGCTCGTGCTGTTTTCCTCGACCTCGACGGTGACCGCCCCTGCGGGGCAGGTCGATTACGTGGCGGCGAACGAATACCTCAACGCCTATGCAAAATCGCGCCGCGGCGACAAGACGCGGGTGCTTGCGCTCAACTGGGGGATCTGGGCCAAGGTCGGCATGGCCGCCGAGGCGGTTGCCCGCCAAAAGGGCGATGTCATCCCCGCCCCGCGTGTGCCCGTAAACGCGCCGCTGATCGACACGGCAAGCCATGACGCCGAAGGCAACCGGCTGTTCCACGCAAGCTATGGCACGGCGCAAACTTGGGTGTTTGACGAGCATCGCACCAAGGCCGGTCAGGCGCTTTTGCCGGGCACAGGGTATCTTGAGCTTTTGGCCGAGGCCCTGCGCGCGGAGGGGCGTGATGTGGTGCTGACCCGCGAACCCGGCGGAAGCCCGGGCGCCGAGGAAATCCGCACACTCGTGCTGACGGGCGAGCGTGACCGCTGGTCGGCGGAAACCGAACTGTTGTTGTTCACGGCGGCGCGGCGCGACCATCTTGAACGCACGATTGCACCGGCGATTGCCGCCGGGCGGGTGGTGATCTGTGACCGCTTTGCCGACAGCACGCGGATGTATCAGGGGCTAAGCCGCAGCGATCTGCGCGCGGCGGTGGATCAGTTGCACGACCTGATGATCGGGCGCGAGCCGGACCTGACGCTGTTGATTGATATCGACCCGGCCATCGGGCTTGGCCGGG
>JAVVFB010000265.1:0-4182 GCA_032251095.1 Roseovarius sp.
CCACCGGGGCGACATCGCCCAGCATCGAGTAAAGCCCTTCGATCACCACAAGACGCGCGCCCTCGGCGGGCAGGCGCGACAGGCGCTTGTCCAGATCCTCGGGGCTGTTGTGGCGGAAACGGATGGTTTCGGCATCGCTCAGGCGGCAGGCATCATAGATGCAGGCATGGCTGTCGGCATCAATCAACAGATGATCGCCACGCCCGGCGAGGGTGCTGAGGGCGGCCAGATTGGCCTGATACCCGGTGGTGCAGACGATCGCCGAGGCCGCGCCGAAATAGGCCTTGATATCTTCCTCAAGATCGAGGTGCTCGCTATAGGTGCCATTGGCCAGGCGGCTGCCGGTGGTGGCGGTGCCATGAGTATCAATCGCGGCTTTGGCGGCGTCGATCACATCGGGGTTGTAGGTCAGGCCAAGATAATTGTTGGTCCCGGCCAGAAGGATTTCGGTGTCGCCAACGCGGGCGCGCGTCTGCGACAGCATGTCGTCAAACCGCATGCCGAATGGCATGCGCCCGGACACGCGTAGCGTATCAACCCGCTCCGACAGTTTCTGGAATTTTGCAAACACGGTGTTTTTATTGCCTTCGGTATCAAACATTTGTAATGCGCTCGATCGCTGTTACCAAGGATTGGACGGTATCGATATCAGACGCCTGTTCCAGCGGAAAGCTGATATCATATTTCTCTTCTATTTCCATCACCAGATCGAACATCTCGACAGAGTCGATGGCAAGATCCGCCCCGATCAGGGTGTCAGGCTCGATCTTGATGGTAGCCTTGGTGTGGCCCTGCAAAATCGCGCAGATCTGGTTGAACATGGTCTCGGTTTCTTGATTCATTCTGGACTCCGGTCGTTTTTCCGCACGACTTGGTTTGTCGCATTCGATAGCCTCAGAAACGGATGAAGGCAACGCTGCATTGTCACATCCAGCGGGGTGAATGTTACAAGCGGCGTATCTCCGGTCCAGTCGCCTGCGCGCATTTCGCGAATCTTGCCAGAGGAAAACACCTGTGCCTGCCCGGTGAGGCGGGCAACAAGGTCGGCGCCATGCCCGGCAAGGATGGCAAGCGGCATCGGCAGGGTAATTTGGCGTATGCTGCGGCCAGTTACGCGCGCGCCGCTGGCGGCCAGATCGGGCCAGCCAAGGCTGTGATGGCCATAGGGGGCGAGGATTTGCCCTCTGGGCGGCGTGCCAACGGTCTGTGCCAGCTCGATCAAAAGGGTTGAAAGGTCTTCGACGTCGATCACGGAAAATCTGGCGTTGCGCGCTTTTCCGCCGACGACCGGCATCCAGCCGCGCGCAATCATCGAAAAAAGCGGTTCGGTGGCCTGATCTCCGGGGCCGATCACGGCGGGTGCACGCACAATGGTGAGGGCCATGTCACCGGTCTCGGCGCGGGCCATGTCTTCGCCAGCGGCCTTGGAGGCGGCGTAATCGGACACGCTGGGGCGGGTGGCGGCCAGCGATGACATCAGGATGAAATGCCCGACACCGGCCTTGCGCGCGGCGCGAACAAGGGCCTTGGTGGCGGTGGCGTTGACGCGGTGAAAGTCTTTTGTATTCAGTGCCTTGGTCGCCCCGGCACAGTGGATGACCACATCGGCCCCCGCGACAAGCGCGTCAAGGGCGTCGGGCTGATCAAGCCCGCCGCTGATCCAGTGCAGGTTGGCGCTATCGCTCAGGTCGCGGCCGGGCTGTGGGCGGGCAAGGGCGGTGACGGGCGCGCCTGCGGCATCAAGCCGGGCAAGCATGGTGCGCCCGACAAAGCCGGTGGCGCCCGTCAGCGCAATCTTGATCTGTGATGACGGGCCGTGGCGGGTGCCTTTATCAGGCACCGCGCACCGGAGCGGTCGCCGAGACCTGCTCTTCGACCGGGGCAACGTTATAGCCGCCGGCAAGGTAGCGGGCACGCGCGCCTGCGCGGCTCAGTTTGCCCGAGCTGGTCATCGGCAGCGAGCGCACGCCAACCAGTTCGACCGAGACCGGCGCGCCGGTGGTGGCGCGGGTTGCCGCCGAGATGTCATGCACGAGCTGCTCGCGGACGGCCTCGTCGCGCGACCAGCATTCCGCCAGAAGAACGATGCGAGTGCCGCCATCGGTTTCGCTGATCTCGAAGGCGCCGGCGCCAGAGATGTTCTTGCCGCCGGTATTCTGGGCCACCCATTCGATATCTTGCGGCCAGATGTTGCGGCCATTCCAAAGGATCAGATCCTTGGAGCGCCCGGTGATCACCACTTCGCCGTCAAGCCAATAGCCAAGATCGCCGGTTTCAAGCCAGCCGTCTTCGCCGATCAGCGGTGTCAGGCTCTCTTCTTCGGCACGGAAATACCCGGCAGCAACGCTGGGGCCGCGCAGGATGATGCGGCCAATCCGGCGATCTTCGAGGTTTTCACCGGATTCATCGACGATGCGAAGCTCAAGTGACGCCATCGGTTTGCCGCAGGATACGAAGGTACGGATCTGGTTGGGCTTGGAGGCATGCGACGCGGGCACGGCCCGGCCAGAGGTCTGCATCCGTCCGGTATCAACCTTGTCACGACGCAAGCCAACGCCAAGCGGCGCAAAGGCCACGCCAAGCGTGGTTTCCGCAAGGCCGTAGCTTGGCACGAGGGCGGTGGATTTGAACCCGCTGGCGCCAAAGGTGTCGCAGAAGGCCATCATCGCATCATCGCGCACCATGTCGCCGCCGATACCGGCGGTGCGCAGCGAGCTGAGGTCAAGCTCTTCGCCACGGTAGCGACGCGCGCAAAGGTCATAGCCAAAGCTCGGGCTATAGACGATCGTTCCACGGTTTTCACTGATCAGCTTGAGCCAGGTCGTCGGGCGACGGGCAAAAGAGGTCGGCGAGATATAGTCAACCGAGGTCTGGCAATAGAGCGGCACCATGAAAAAGCCGACAAGCCCCATGTCGTGATAGAGCGGCAGCCAGGACACGCAGCGGTCGGTTTCATCCATATGCAGCGCTTCGTTGATGATCGCGTGGCAATTGGCCGAAACGCTGGCCTGGGTGGCATAGATGCCTTTGGGCGCACTGGTGCTGCCCGAGGAAAACTGGATATAGGCGGGGTCACCGGCACCGTGCGGCACGGTCGGAACCGATACATCCGGCAAATCCGCACCGGAGAGGGCAATCACCGCGATGTCCTGATCCGCGACTGCCTTGGTCAACACGGGTTTCAGGTCATCCGGCGCCATGATGGCGGCCAGATCGGCCGTTTCCGCAGTGCGCGCAACTTGCCATTCATAGACATCACGCCCGCCGAAAGCGGCCGGAAGGGTCAGCGGCGCGGGCACAAGGCCGCAATATTGACAGGCCATGAACGCGATCATGAAATCCTGCGAGGTTTCCGCAACAATCCCGATCCGCGACAGGCGCGGATAAACAGCGGCAAGGCGACCGGCAAGGGCGATCGCGCGCTCGCGCAGCGTGCTGTAAGGAAGGGTCGCGATAAGCGTGCCATCGGCGGCATAGAAATTCAGCCCGGTATTGCCCGTTGCTGCGTAATCCAGAGCATCGGTAAGCGACGAAAAATTTCCATTGCGATGCGGAATGCCGCTATCGGTTGTGCTAGGAGTCAACATGGGTAACCTCTGCTCATTGCTCAATAGGATGCCATCAGCCCGACAGTGTGCCGTCGACGATCTTGATAGCCTGCAATGCCATGAAGCAGGTGTTTTGTGCAATCACGTTGGTGTTACAGTCTTGCCGTAAAATGCTGCGTTTTCAAGAAGAACGCGAAAGATCACCGACCTGCGGCCAAGCATTGCAGGGTCCGGGGCGTGCGCGCGTCCAAGGGGCGATGAAATGACGCCGGTAAGCATTAATTAACTTTATAAATCATCGCATTGTGGGATTGTTTTCGGGTGTGTCCCTGATGTCCCGGCGGGGGATGTGGTCGCTGCCGCGCCGGAGGAGCCGCCCTTTGCGCTCGGCAGGGGGCGTTTTGGGATGCGGCGCGCCTGTCGTTATTTGTGAGCGAATTGGCGAAATTCCGCTCATTGTGGCGCTCTCGGGGCTTCGATTGTCGCCTTTGAGACCGGTTCGGGCGGTTAAAATCCGCGTAAATGTCAAAATTCACCCGTAATCGGGCGCAGCCATGCGCGGCAAAACGGTATGTTTGTCGCTAAAGCATGTTGATGTTGCATGTTCGGATCGCTCAAAACCGGGTCCCACTTT
>JAVVFB010000266.1:0-4179 GCA_032251095.1 Roseovarius sp.
GTCAAAACCGACCTGCTTGTGGTCGGCGAGATGGGAATCGGCAATACCACCAGCGCGGCGGCCATCGCGCTCGCGCTGTTTGGCGGCGACGCCGCGGGCTGGACTGGGCGGGGCACCGGGCTTGCGCCCGAGTCGATGGGCCACAAGGCCGAGGTTGTCGCGCGCGCGGTCGCGGCCAATCCGGGGGCGCAGCGCAACGGGTTAGAGGCGCTGCGTTGTCTTGGCGGGCGCGAACTGGCGGCGATGGCGGGCGCGATGCTGCGCGCAAGGGTTCTGTCTATCCCTCTGATTTTGGACGGGTTTATCTGCACGGCAGCGGCTGCCTGTCTAGAGGTTGCCCAAGCCGGCGCGCTTGATCATGCGGTGGCGGGTCATGTCAGCACCGAGCCGGGGCATGCCAGGCTTCTCGCTCATCTTGAAAAAGACCCGATCCTGTCGCTTGGCATGCGCCTTGGCGAAGGCTCTGGCGGGGCGCTTGCGATTGGCATCCTTCACGGCGCACTTGCCTGTCATTCGGGCATGGCGACCTTTGCCGAGGCAGGGGTCTCGACCGGCTGAACGCGCCAAAACAGCGCGCTTGCCTCTCTTGACCCTCTGCGTCGCAGGCAATACTGATCAAAACAGTCGGAAATCACGCCCCAAGGAGGCGAAGGCATGAGCGAGCGCCTGTTGCATCGTCTGGCGTGGGTCGTGGTGGCGTTTTGCGTCGCCCCGATTCTTGCGGCGGCTCTGGCGGCGCTGACCGGCGATTTGCAAACCTGGCGCGAGGTGCTCTCGACCGTTCTGCCACGCTATACCGCGACCACGCTGACCTTGGTGGTGGTGGTCGGGATCAGTACGGCGGTGATCGGATCGGTGACGGCCTGGCTGGTGACGGTCTATCGCTTTCCGGGCGTGCGATTGCTTGAGGTGGCGCTTGCGCTGCCGCTGGCCTTTCCGGCTTATGTGATGGCCTATGCCTATACCCATATGCTTGACCACCCCGGCCCGGTGCAGACCGCCCTGCGCGCCGCGACCGGATGGGGGCCGCGCGATTACTGGTTTCCCGAAGTCCGAAGCCTTGGCGGTGCGGCGCTTATGCTGACCATCGTGCTTTATCCCTATGTCTACCTTCTGGCGCGGGCCTCGTTTCGTCAACAAAGCGCCAATGCCTTTCTGGTGGCGCGCACGCTTGGCCGCTCGCCGCTCGCGGCGTTCTGGCGGGTGGCCCTGCCGATGGCGCGCCCGGCGATTGCGGGCGGCGCCCTTTTGGCGGTGATGGAAACGATTGCCGATTTCGGCACGGTGGCCTTTTTCAACGTGCAGACCTTTGCCACCGGCATTTATCAAGCCTGGTTTTCGCTTGGCGACCGGGCGGCGGCGGCGCAGCTTGCGCTGTGCCTGCTGAGTTTTGCGCTGCTTCTGGCGGGGCTTGAGCGCGCCAGCCGCGGGCGCGCGCGCACCGCTGGGCGCGGCGCGCGGTTCGAGACGATGGAGCGCCCCACCCTGCGCGGCGCGGCGGGCTGGATCGCGTTTGCGATCTGCCTTTTGCCGGTTCTGCTTGGCTTTGTGATCCCGGTGGTGATGCTGGGCAGCATGGCCATGGGATCGGGGCAAAGCCTGTGGTCGGACCGCTATCTTGGCTTCATGGCGAACTCGGTAACCCTGGCCAGCGTGGCGGCGGTTCTGACGGTGATCGGGGCGGTGCTTATCGGTTTTCGCGCCCGCACCAGACCGGGGCGGGCCTCGCGCTGGCTGGTGATCGGGGCCGGGCTTGGCTATGCGGTGCCCGGTGGCGTGATCGCGGTCGGGCTCATGGTGCCGATGGCGGCGCTCGACAATAGCGTTGACGCCTTCATGCGCGAGACATTCGGCATCCGAACCGGGCTTTTGATCACCGGGTCGATCTGGTTGATGGTGCTGGCCTATGTGGCGCGGTTCATGGCCGCAGCGCTGAATGCCTATGACAGTGGCATGGCGACGGTGCCGGGGCATTTCGATGCGATTGGCCGGTCGCTTGGCCATCCGGGGCCAAAGCTTTTGTGGCGGGTGCATCTTCCGGTGGCGCGCAGCAGCGTGTTGACCGCGCTTTTGATCGTTTTCGTCGATGTGATGAAAGAGCTGCCCGCGACGCTTATCCTGCATCCGTTCAACTTTCAGACTCTCGCCGTGCAGGCGCATCGCCTTGCCGCCGATGAGCGGCTGGCCGAGGCGGCGGTGCCTTCGCTGGTGCTGGTCGGGTTTGGCCTTATCCCGGTGCTGATCCTGTGCCGCACCATCGGCCGTGACAGCCGAGGCCGCAGCGCCGCCAAACTTGGCACCGCGATTTCAGCCGGATAACGGGGCAGGGGCGCTGCCCCTCTTGGCCGTTGGCCAATTCACCCCGGGATATTTTCAGCCAGAAGAAGCCGCGATCCTATTCGCCGGGGCGTTTGAGGCTGAACTTTTTGCGGATGACCGAATAATCCTGATAACCAAGCCGGGTGAGCGGGTTGAAGCGCAGCACGTCGAACATGCCGTCCACCATGCAATCATCGCGCATGTGCACGCCGGTCACTTCGCCGAAGACGGCGAAATTGGCCTCGCCGGGCAGTTGCACGATCTGGGTCAGTTTGCATTCAAGGTTGGCGGGCGCGGCGGCGACGCGCGAACAGGCAATGGTTTCGCATTCGGCTTTTTCGATGTCGGCCAGCGCGAATTCGTCGGTTTCGCGATCCCAGGCGCCGGAGGTTTTGTTCATCGCATCGCGCATCTCGTATTCGACGATATTGACGCAGAAGACGCCGGTTTCGCGGATATTGGCAACGCTGTCCTTGGTGTCGCCGCGATCTTCCTTGGTCGAGGTCGAGGAAAACATCACCTGCGGCGGCATGTACGCGACAGCGTTGAAGAAGGAATAGGGGGCAAGGTTGTCGCGCCCATCCGCGCCACGGGTCGAGATCCAGCCAATCGGGCGCGGGGTGACGATGGCGTTGAACGGGTTGTGCGGCAGGCTGTGGCCATCCGCGGGTTTGTAGAACATCTGCCTCTCCTGCATGATCCGGTTTGTGCCAGACCTAGCGCCGTGCTAGGCGCTTTGCCAGTCGAATTCACGAAAGGGGTGGCCTGCATGTTCGATCTGCGGCCCGAAGCAGCCGAGGACTGGTGGGAAGTCGAGGCGCTTTACGACCTGTGCTTTGCACCGGGGCGTGAGGCCTTGTCGTCGTATCGTCTTCGCGACGGCGTGGCGCCGGTGGCGGGGCTTAGCCTTGTGGCGCGCGATCCGGGCGGCATTCTGGCCGGGGCGATCCGGTTTTGGCCGGTGCGTGTCGGGCGGGCCGAGGCGCTTTTGCTGGGGCCGGTGGCGGTGCATCCGACCCATCAGGGCGAGGGGCTTGGCCGCTTGTTGATCCAGGACAGCCTTGAGCGGGCGCGGGCGAAAGGCTGGACGCGGGTGATGCTGGTGGGGGATGCGCCCTATTACGGGCGCTTTGGGTTTGAGCGATTGACCGGCGTCGAGATGCCGCCGCCGACCAATCCCGAGCGGGTTCTGGGGCTGGAATTGCGGCCCGGCGCATGGGATCATGTAACCGGTAAAGTCACACGTCACGCTTGAATTCAGGCCAGCCAAGGGCAATCTGTTACCCAGTGGATCACAGTCAGGACGGCAAGATGGAGCTTTTGGGCAGGCCGATTGATGCGGCAGAAATCGACGCGCGATTGTTGGATCTGGCGCGCCGTCATGCGCGCGCGGGCAATGCGGCGATTGATCTGTTGAACCTTGTCGGCGGACAGGCCGAGGGGCTTTTGGATCGTTTGCCGGTGGCGGTGCGGATGCGCCTTGGCGAGGTGACGCAAAGCGCGCTTCACCAGGCGATGGAGATGGCGCACCGTTCGCGCGAGGTTGTCGGGGATCAGCCCGGATGGATGGCGCGCGCGGTGACCACGGCGATGGGTGCGGCCGGCGGAATGGGCGGTTTGCCGACGGCGCTTGCGGAATTGCCAGTGACCACGACGGTCTTGCTTCGGGCGATTCAGGACGTGGCGATCGAGCATGGTTTCGACCCCGCCGAGCCGAGCGTGCGTTTCGAGGCGGTCGAGGTGTTCGGCGGCAATGCCGTGCCCCTGGTCCGCCACACTGAACACAATGGTGTCCTCTTTTCGCTGGGCAGTAATGCTGACAGTGGTGTGGCTGTCGCTGTAGGTGATGGCATTGTCGAG
>JAVVFB010000267.1:0-4161 GCA_032251095.1 Roseovarius sp.
GGGCTTTACTATGATATCGTATCGGATCCCGACGCGAGACGACGGTCTGGGGAAGCGTTTGAAGATCTCTGCTTGAAATTAATCCGACATTATGCTGGCGCGGCCAGATCAGTTGAGCCTGAAAGAAAAACTACATACGGTATGAGTGCGGATATTCTTGTTGAAGACGAGCCAACTTCGACAGGCCTAATTATCGAATGCAAAATTCGACGAATTCCGCAAAAGGTATTGACGTCACCGGACCCGTTCGAGGACTGTGCCGATGCGTTCGACGATACTGTCAAAGGCATCGTTCAGATATGGCGAACATATCAAGAGCTTTACAGCACATCACATATGAACATGGCAGGCATTGTGCTGCAATATGACCCTTGGACAATACTGGGAAACGCTTTCGTCAATAAATTGTTTCACACTGCCCATGAAAAAGCTAATGCAATAGGAATTTCAGCCAGTGATCGCATCCCGGTGGCCATGGTCGGCTATTTTGATTTCGAGAACTTGCTCAGACAGCACGAATACTGCGATATATTCGAATCTGCCTGCGATTGGTGCTCCGAGAAATTATATGGCTCGGAGTTTGGCGGTGTTTTGAGCGTCAAAAAACAACCCAAGGGGAATAAATCAGCATTTGACTATGGAACGCTTGCCACAGCAGCGGTTCCTTGGTGGGGTAAAAGTCCGGACTGACGGACCGCAACGCAGCATTGCCGAGGCGGAGGCACGGCAGTTCCGGTCCGATCACGTTGCCGCACCTGCGAAAGGGCCTTCCATGCTTTAGGGTGCCTGAACATCGCTAATGGGCTCGACGCCGACGTCGGACATCTTGCATGAGGCGGCGAACACTAGAATCGGCAAGAAGCGTTTACTGCAAGCCCATGATCCTCAAAAACCAACTTTTGTCGAAAAGTCGGTCTTTGAATGTCGAACAACAAAAGGCCGCGCAAAAATTTGGTAGGCCCGGAGGGACTCGAACCCCCAACCAAAGCGTTATGAGCGCTCTGCTCTAACCAATTGAGCTACAGGCCCGACCTGTCTGCCCTCGTAAAAGCTGGCAAGCGGGGCGTCAAGGCTTTCACATTGCGAAGGCGTGGCCGATGGTCTAACCGGGGCGCAGCGAAAGACGGAGCACAGTCATGACCGATAAAAAGACGGGTATAACCTACGCCGATGCCGGTGTTGATATTGATGCGGGCAACGCGCTTGTCGAGCGGATCAAACCCGCCGCCAAACGCACGGTGCGCCCCGGCGTGATGTCGGGCCTTGGCGGGTTCGGCGGGCTGTTTGACCTTAGGGCGGCGGGCTATGACGATCCGATCCTCGTGGCGGCCACCGATGGGGTCGGCACCAAGCTTCGGATTGCGATTGATACCGGGCATGTTGACGGCGTTGGCGTCGATCTTGTGGCGATGTGCGTGAATGACCTGATTTGTCAGGGCGCCGAGCCGCTGTTCTTTCTCGACTATTTCGCCACTGGCAAGCTTGAGCTGGATCAGGCGGCGCGCATCATCGAAGGGATCGCGCGGGGGTGCGAAGGCTCTGGCTGTGCGCTGATCGGTGGCGAGACTGCGGAAATGCCGGGCATGTATCCCAAGGGTGATTTCGATCTGGCGGGTTTTGCCGTCGGCGCGATGGAGCGTGGTCAGGACCTGCCGCGCGATATTGCCGAGGGCGATGTTTTGTTGGGGCTTGCCAGCGACGGCGTGCATTCCAATGGCTATAGCCTTGTGCGCCGCATCGTCGAGATGTCCGGCCTTGGCTGGGGCGATGATTGCCCCTGGGCGACGGGTAGCCTTGGCGCGGCCTTGCTGACGCCGACCCGGCTTTATGTGCGCTCGGTTCTGGGCGCGATGAAGCAGGGCGGGGTCAAGGGCATGGCCCATATCACCGGCGGTGGCGTCACCGAGAACCTGCCGCGCGTTCTGCCCGAGGGGCTGGCGGCGGCGGTTGATCTTGGCGCCTGGGATTTGCCGCCCGTGTTCCGCTGGCTGGCCAAAACCGGCGGCATGGCCGAGGGTGAATTGCTCAAGACCTTCAACTCGGGCCTTGGCATGATCGTGGTCGCCGACCCGGCGCGCGCGCGCGATGTCAAAGCGGCGCTGGAGGCCGCGGGCGAAACCGTGTCCGAGATCGGCCATGTCACGCGCGGCGACGGAACGGTGAGCTACACAGGCGCCCTGCTGTGAGCAAACGCGTCGCGATTTTTCTGTCCGGTGGCGGCTCGAACATGCGCAGCCTTGTCGCCGACATGCTGGGCGATCACCCGGCGCGCCCGGCGCTTGTGCTCTCGAACCGTGCCGATGCCGGCGGGATTGACTGGGCCAAAGGGCAGGGGATCGCGACCGAAGTGGTCGATCACCGCCCGTTTAAAGGCGATCGCGCCGCCTTTGAGGCCGAGATCGCCGCGCGGCTTGTGCCCTATGCGATCGACCTGATTTGCCTTGCCGGGTTCATGCGGGTTCTGACGGCCGGGTTTGTCGGGCCGTGGCAGGGCAGGATGCTTAATATCCACCCCTCGCTTTTGCCGAAATACCGTGGCCTTCATACCCACGCCCGCGCGCTTGAGGCAGGCGAGACCGAGGCCGGTTGTACCGTGCATGAGGTCACCGCAGAGCTTGATGACGGCCCGATCCTTGGACAGGCACGGGTGCCGATCATGCACGATGACACGCCCGAAACCCTTGCCGCGCGGGTTCTGGCGCAGGAACATATTCTTTACCCAGCCGTGTTGCGGCGGTTTGCGGCGGGTGACCGCAGCCCGATTTTCTTGCCCTGATTGTAACGTTGCGGCGGGGGCATTCCATTTCGCCGCAATCTGACCTATACCGCGCCCAAACCACCGCAGGGCACAGATAAAAGAGCAAGAGCACCGGGTATGAAAACCATCACCACGACCGAAGAGCTGGCCAGCTATTGCGCCATGGCCGCAAAGCACGAGTATGTCACTGTTGACACAGAGTTTTTGCGCGAGCGCACCTATTATTCCAAGCTCTGCCTTGTGCAGCTTGCGGTGCCGGGCAAGGACGAGGACAGCGCGGTTCTGGTTGATCCGTTGGTCGAGGGCATGTCGCTTGAGCCGCTTTATGACCTGTTTCGCGACACCTCGGTCGTAAAGGTGTTTCACGCCGCGCGGCAGGATCTTGAGATCTTCTTTGTCGATGCCGGGGTGATCCCCGATCCGTTGTTTGACACTCAAGTGGCGGCGATGGTCTGTGGCTTTGGCGAACAGGCCGGATACGAGACGCTGGTGCGCAAGATTTGCAAGCAAGCGGTCGACAAGACCTCGCGCTTTACCGATTGGTCGCGCCGCCCGCTGAGCGATGCGCAAAAAAACTATGCTCTGGCCGATGTGACCCATCTGCGCGATGTCTACGAGTATCTGGCCAAAAAGCTTCAGACCACGGGGCGCGACAAATGGGTTGCAGAAGAGCTTCGGGTGCTGACCAATCCGGCGACCTATCGGGTTGATCCCGAAGACGCCTGGCAGCGGATAAAGACCCGCAACACCTCTGGCAGATTTCTGGCGATCCTGCGCGAGTTGGCGCGGTTTCGCGAGGGCTTTGCCCAATCGCGCGATGTGCCGCGCAGCCGGGTCTATAAGGACGATGCTTTGGTCGAACTAGCCTCGACCAAGCCGGCGACGCTTCAGGATCTGGGGCGCTCGCGGCTTTTGATGCGCGAGGCCCGTAAAGGCGAGATCGCCGATGGCATCATCGCGGCGGTCAAGGCCGGGTTGGAATGTCCGCCAGAGAAGGCGCCGAAAGTGGATGACAGCAATGACAAGATGCAGGTCAACCCGGCGCTGGCCGATCTGTTGCGCGTCCTGCTCAAGGCCAAGACCGAGGATTACGGCGTTGCGTCCAAGTTGATTGCCTCGGCCTCTGATCTGGATGTGATGGCGGCCGGTGGGCGCGGTGTGGCGGCGCTTCAGGGGTGGCGGCTTGACGTGTTCGGGCGCGATGCGCTGCGCCTGTGTGACGGCGATATAGCCCTGGCGGTCAAAGGCCAGTCAATCGAGGTGATTGAACTCTGAGGTGGGGAAAGGCACCCGATCTAGAGCGTGTCGCGTTCACTCAAATTCACGCAACACGCTCTAACCTATTGATTTGGCATGTTCGGATCGCTCAAAACCGGGTCCCACTTTTGAGCAACATGCTCTAG
>JAVVFB010000268.1:0-4120 GCA_032251095.1 Roseovarius sp.
GTGGGCGCGGCGCTCAAATATGCGCTCGCCGAACAGCGCCTGCGCCCGCCGCCGCGCAAACTGCCCGCCAATGTGCTGCAGTTCCGCCGGGATTAATACCAAAGCGCGATAAGCCTGACTCATCGCGCTTTGGTCAAGCCCGTGCGGCGCTTGAGCATTTCCAGCGCGTGATGCGCAAGCATCTCAGCGCGCTGATATAAACCGCTTTCAGAACGACGCCACTTTCAGCGTGTTGACACCCGAAGCATCAGGGCCAGTCTCGCCCGATAATCCGATGAACATCGTGTCGACGATCCGTGCGAGTTTCTGCTCGGTCAGCTTCTCACCGAGATAGATCAGCGCATCAGGCAGGGTGTAGTTGGACATCATCTGGTTGATCAGCGACAGCGCCTCATCAATTTCCAGCCCCGCAAAGAACCCTTCGGCCTGGGCTTCTGCAATCAGCTCGCACAGGTAGTGATCGGCCAGATCGACATAGGAACGCACCTTTTCAAAATTGGCCGCGCCCATTTCGCACAGGATGGTGAAATGTTCCGGGTCTTCGCGGAACCGCGCCTGCGAGATGGTGAAGCGGCGACGGAAAAATTCGAACATTTTGCGCGGCGGCGGAAGATTGCTCGCCAGCACCTCTTCCATCACCGCCATATGCGGGGCGAGCCAAGTCTGCGCGATCGCATCGAACAGATCGTCATAATCAGCAAACAGGGCTTCGAACCGTGCGCGGGTCAGCCCGCTTTCGGCCATGGCGATAGTCCACGGAATCTCTGATCCGCGCGCTTTCACCAGATCGAGCACATGGCGCGCAATCCGCTCACGCTCTTCCTCGCGTAGTGTGGGGTTGAGAGCCATGGGTCAGCGCGCCTCCTTGCTGGGATGCAACATAGGCGAAGCGGGCGCAGGCTTAAAGGGCGCGCCTTGCCATTTGTGCGGCGAAACAGGGCGGTTGGTCGATTTGAGCGGTTTCCGGCAGTTCAAACATCGTTCTTGCCCGCGATAATATCGCGCGCCTGCTGTTCAAGCACTTTGAACCGCTCGTAATCGGGTAGCTTTGCGCGGAACCATTCAGCGATTTTCAGCAAGTCCTCGCCGTAATTGCCGGTCGGCATCATGGGCGGGCCAAAGCTGACGATCATGTTGGCATTATCGGCAAAGGCCGGAACGATCGGCACATTGGCCGCGCGCGCGATGTGGTAGAAGCCGGATTTCCACTTGCCGTCCGATTTGCGGGTACCTTCGACCGCGATCACCAGTGCCAGTTCATCACGAGCTGCGAATTCAGCGGCAATCTGCTGGGTGGCGTTGGTGCTTTTGCGGCGATCAATCGGGATGCCGCCCATGTCGAGCCTGAAGTTGCGCATGATGCCGGTGAACAGCGTGTGCTTGCCCATGAAGTTGGGCTTCACGCCTTCCTCATGCGTGGCGCCGGTGAAGAACACGAAATCCCAGTTGGACGTGTGCGGCGCGCCCGCGATCACGTATTTCTTGAGATGGCGGGGCAGGCCGCCATCGATCTTCCAGCCCCTGAGGCGATAGATCGCCAGAATGATCCGGCGCACGATGCGCGATAGCCAGCCGACCTTGCGGATTTCGTCGTGTTGCAAGTGCCTGCCCCCTCTTCGCTAGCGCTTCTGACTAGCAGTTACGTTGCGGAATGCGAGAGGTATTCAAGCGACTGACTGCTTGCCTTTCGCCGCTTATGCGCGGTGTTCGGGATTTTCGAAATCCGCGCGGCAGCCCGCCTCCCATGCCTTGCGATTGTTGCCGTGGTTGGGAATGCCGCCTGCATCTTTCATCATCCGGGCCAGATGCATCAGATTCCAAGTCATGATTGTCGTGTTGCGTTGGGTGAAATCGTTATCGAAGCCGATCGTTCCGTCTCCGACTTTATCGCCATAAGAGGGGCCAGGCCCTGCCTCGCCGATCCAGCCACAATCGGCCTGCGGCGGAATTACAAAGCCGAGATGTTGAAGCGCATACAGGATTGTCATCGCGCTATGCTTGATGCCGTCCTCGTTGCCCGTAATCACCGCGCCGCCTGTCTTTCCGTAATAAATGCTCTGCCCCTTTTCATTGAGCATTCCCGACATGGCATAAAAACGCTCAATAACCAGACGGCACAGTGAACTCTCTTCGCCCAGCCAGATGGGCGTGCCCAGAACAACGATGTCGGCCGCCGCCACTGTTTCCCATACCTGCGGCCAGTCATCATGCTCCCAGCCATGCTCGGTCATGTCGGGTTGCACGCCGGTGGCAATGCGCAACGAAGCGGGATGGACGGTGCTGACCGCGATCCCGTTCTTCTCCATGATGTGCTGCGCCACACGCATCAGAAGCCCGGTATGCGAGGCATTCTCATCGCGTTTTAGGGTGCAGTTGATGAAGACCGCCCTGAGATCGGTGAAATCATGCGTGTTTGTTTCGCACAATTCGGTCTGCTTGGGGTTGAGTGCCATATGCTGTCCTCCCGTTGCTGTTTATGGAACCAGCGCTTGAAAGGGGAACGGGTTCCCTTGCGCTGGTGACGAGCGGACGCGGAAACCTCACATCCGGAACACGCCAAAGCGGGGCGCTTCTGCAATTGGTGCCTCAAGACACGCCGCCAGCGCAAGCCCCAGCACATCGCGGGTCTGCACCGGATCGACCACGCCGTCGTCCCATAGGCGCGCGGTAGCGTAGTAGGGGTTGCCTTCGTCCTCGTATTTCTGGCGGATCGGGGCCTTGAACGCCTCGGCCTCTTCGGGTGTCCATTTGTCGGCGTCGCGGTGGACTGTGGCGAGCACGGATGCCGCCTGTTCCCCGCCCATCACCGAAATGCGCGCATTGGGCCAGGTGAACATGAAGCGCGGGGAGTAGGCCCGCCCGCACATCCCGTAATTGCCCGCGCCAAAGCTGCCGCCGATCACCACGGTGACTTTGGGCACTGTGGCGGTGGCAACCGCGGTGACGAGCTTCGCGCCATGCTTGGCGATGCCCTCTGCCTCGTACTTCCCGCCGACCATGAAACCAGAGATGTTCTGGAGGAACAGCAGCGGAATGCGCCGCTGGCAGGCGAGTTCGATGAAATGCGCGCCCTTCTGTGCGCTTTCACTGAACAACACGCCGTTATTGGCGAGGATCGCGACCGGCATCCCCCAGATATGCGCAAAGCCGCACACCAGCGTCGATCCGTAATGCGCCTTGAACTCGTGGAACTCGCTGCCGTCGACCAGCCGCGCGATCACTTCCTTGACGTCATAGGGCGCGCGCACATCATCGGGGATGAGCGCGTAGAGATCATCGGCGTCGTATTTCGGCGGACGCGGGTCTTTCAAGGCCACATCTGCCGCCGCGCCGGTGTTCGCGCCAAGGTGGCTGACGATATCGCGCACGATGGTCAGCGCGTGCTCGTCATTCTCGGCAAGGTGATCAACCACACCCGATTTTCTGGCGTGCAAGTCGCCGCCGCCCAGATCCTCGGCGCTGATTTCCTCGCCCGTCGCGGCCTTTACCAAGGGCGGGCCAGCGAGGAAGATCGTGCCCTGATTGCGGACGATCACACTCTCGTCCGACATGGCAGGCACATAAGCGCCCCCGGCGGTGCAGCTACCCATGACGCAGGCGATCTGCGGGATGCCGAGCGCGCTCATATTCGCTTGATTGAAGAAGATGCGGCCGAAGTGGTCGCGATCAGGGAAGACCTCGGCCTGATGCGGCAGGTTCGCGCCCCCGCTATCGACGAGGTAGATGCACGGCAGGCGGTTCTCCTGCGCAATCTCCTGCGCGCGCAGGTGCTTCTTGACCGTCATCGGATAATAGGTGCCGCCCTTCACGGTCGCGTCATTGCACACGATCATGCACTGGCGGCCCGACACGCGCCCCACCCCGCAGATGATCGAGGCACCGTTGACGTCACCTTCATACATGCCGTTGGCCGCGAGTTGCCCGATTTCGAGGAACGGTGAGCCCGGATCGAGCAGCCGCTCCACCCGCTCACGGGGTAGCAACTTGCCGCGCGAGACATGCCGCTCGCGCGATTTCTCCGTGCCACCCAGCGCAGCCTCTGCCACACGGGCGCGAAGCTGCTGTGCGAGCGCGTGGTTGTGCGCAAAGCGGGCCTGGGCCTCAGGGCTTTCGCGGTCGA
>JAVVFB010000269.1:0-4094 GCA_032251095.1 Roseovarius sp.
TCTGGCTCAGCGCCTGTGCGATGGGAGGTTCTGATCGATTCATGGGGCAGGTCTGTCCGCCGGTGGTGGAATACTCGACCGCAGATCAGGCGCGCGCCGCCGAGGAGGTCGAAACTTTGCCGGAGGGCGCAGTGGTGGTCGCAATGCTGAGCGATTACGCAGTTTTGCGCGACCAGGCGCGAGCGTGTCAGTAAAACACCAGCGAGCTATACGATGCTGCCCCCCGGACGCGTCTGAACGGTCACATGACCGACGTGGACGGCGGAGGCCGGACCTTCGCTGCAAGCGCGATGCCATCCGGCCGACAGGCCGTTTTCGCCCGCCAGCGGGAAGGCATCAGATATAGATGCCCGAAAATATAACTACGAGCCCGGCACTGACCAGCAGGACGGTCTTGAAAACCTTGCGGGCACTGATCAGGCCGTAAGATACGAGCGTCAGGCCAAGGGCGATCCGCAGGGTCGCAACGAGCGCTCCAACAGGGTTCTCGGCCAGCCGGAGCATGTCGGGGTTAGCGATCATGCCAAGCGGAATGAGATAGAGTCCGACCCCCAGCGCCATTGCGGTCAGCGCGACCTTAAGCCAATTTTCTCCAATCATCCCCGCTGCGATGAAAACCGCGCCGCAGACGGGCGGCGTAATCGTGGACAGCAAGGCAAACCAGAAGACGAAGAGATGCGCCTGCAACGGCTCCAGGCCCAGTTGAGTGAGCGCCGGACCGGCAACGGACACGCAGATGACATAGGCCGCCGTCGTCGGCACCTCCATCCCAAGAATGAGACAGGCGAGCGCGGTCAGGAGCAGCGATGGCCAAAGCAACCCTCCCGATCCTTCAAGGATGAGTGACGTGATCTTGACACCCAAACCGGTGATCGCAAGCACACCTATGATGATTGATGCGCACAGAATGATGGCGGCAATCATCGACACTTGCCGGGCGGCATTCATCACTGCATCGGTGAACCGCTGGGCGATTTGGGTGGGGCGAAATTCGAAGTCCGCGTTGAAGAAGAGCAGCACGGCGCCGGCAAGGATCGCCAACGCGGCAGCATATTCCGGCGTAAACTTTGCCCAGAACATCGCCCAGAGCAAGATCGAGAACGGCACGAGGAAAAATAGCGAGGTAATGATAACATCGCGCCGCTTGGGCCGGTCTGCCGCGTCCACTTCCTTAAGGTCGAAGCGGGTGGCATAGGCATTGATGCCAACCCAGACGGCGAGGAAATAAAGAACCGCGGGCAAGATCGCCGCCGCCATGATCGACGTGTAAGGGATGCCGGTCAGCTCGACCATGACGAAGGCACCCGCCCCCATTAGCGGTGGCATGATCTGCCCGCCAGAGGAAGCAACCGCCTCGACCGCTGCGGCCAGGCGCTTGGGGTAGCCAAGTTTGGTCATCGCGGGCAGGGTGATGGCCCCGGTCGAGGCGACATTGGCGGAGGCGGAGCCGGAAATCGAACCGAATAGCGCGGAGGAGATCACGGAGACCTTCGCGCCTCCGCCCTTAAGGCGTCCGGCCGCGGCGGCAGCAACGTTCATAAATCCCTGACCAGCCTCTCCCGCGTTCAGCACTGCGCCGAAGATAACGAAGATCGAAACCACCCCGACAGACACTCCCGTGAGCGAGCCCCAGATGCCGCCTTCGGCAATGGTAAGCGTGCCGAGAAAACTGGCAATCGGGGTGCCGGAGTGGCCGAACTGGCCCGGAATGTACTGACCGTAAAGACCATAAAGCAGGGCAATGGTGGCGACCATTGGCAGAGGCCAGCCGATGGCGCGGCGTGCGGCTTCGAGCGTCACCACAAGCAGTGTAATCGCGATGACGATCTGCAGGTTGCCTTCGAGGAACCCGTACTGATCCGCCAGCCGATCATGATTGATCGCCACCCAGAGTGTTGCGGCGATACCGAGGACCGCCAGTATAGCGCCGCTGATCGTGCCCCAGCGGCTTGAATTGCCGAGTACCAGCACGAACGGCAGGACGAATGCCATGTGCAGCGGGCGGCTGACCAGATTGGGGACGAGACCCGAGAATACCAGTGCAAGGTGGTAAGCCACCAATGCGGCGGCGAGCACCAGCCATAAAGCCACAGCTATGCGGCTCTTGAAGATATCAAACATTGATGAAGTCTCTTGAGAAAGCGGAGGAGAAGGCCGGGCTTGATGCCCGGCCCGCCGAGGGGTCGCGGCTTTACTTCTGCGCGTCGCTCAGTTCGATACCCTCTTCATCGTAATAGCGCACGGCACCGGGATGGATCTTGCCTGCGATATTGCTCAGCAGAGCTTGGTTAACACCGTTCCACCAGCGGGACGTCTCGCTAAGCTTGGCTTTGCTTTCCCAAAAGGTCTTGGTCAACTCGTAAGCCGTGTCGTCGTCCATCTTTGTGGTCGTGTAGGCCACGACCGGCAGTGACGTCGTCGTGATATCGCCCTCCTGACCGGCGTAAGTGCCGACGGGGATCGTCATTTTGGTGCGCTTTGTCTCGGCCACCTGTTCGTCGGTCAGGGACAGCACAATGACGGGTGTAGAGGCTGCGGCCTCGATCACGTTCGGCGCGGGCCAGGAGCCTGCGGTGACAAAACCGTCGATCTGCCCGTTTTTGAGGGCTGCGACTGCGTTGGAGAGCTCGGCATCAGCGATCTTCACGCTGTCGGCCAAGTTAAAAAGGTTGAGATATTTTTCGCCCTCAGTAGCGCCGAATGATCCCTTGCCAAGCAGGATCGTCTTGCCTTCCAGGCCCATCAGGTCGGTCACACCACTGTCTTGTGACATCACGAAATGCATGGTCAGCGACGGGATCGGAAAAAGGGCGCGGATTTCGTCAAAGGCGGGGTCGCTCTTGTCCTCGAACATGGCCTTACCCTGCTGTGCGAGACCGACAAGCGCCGGAGGCGTGGTAAAGACATAATCGCCGCCCCGCGCCCTAACTTCCATTACGTTCTGGACCGAGCCTTGGCTTTCCTCGATGGTGACAGAGATGTCGCCGTCAGTGCCGACCTTCATGGCTTCGGCCAGTTCTACGCCCATCTGATAGTATGATGACCCAGTCTTGGCAGACTTGTAGGTGACGCGGGTTTCCGCAGATGCTGTCGTGATGGCAGAAGTTGTCAGGGCGATGGCCGCCACAGTTGCATTTAGCATCATGTTCATCTTTTATCCTCCCAAAAGATGTTTCGCTGATCTACGAAGCCTGAAGTGTCAGGTCGTTATGCACAAGTCTCGGATGATCGCCTTGCGTTGAAAAATGTTGCGCGGCCCCCCGTCGACGTGCACGCTGCACCGCAGCGCTCGACGATGAAGCCAATGGCCGGTCTGGGCCGAACACGTTATCACTGTCCCTTCGGCGTTACGTCCCTCAGGTTTCGCGGGGGTTTGGTGGAATGGCGCGGTCAGAACTTGGGGTTTCCACCATGTGCTACAGCATGCGCAGGTTTCGATCAAACCGTAGCGATTGCGCGAGGCCGAGACGGACATTTTGAAGGGGACGGCCCTTGGTCAAGCGCGATGCTGCTGCAAGGATTTTGGCCGGACCAGACTCAAAAGATCGGTGGCCGCAAAAAGGCGAGTTTGGCTAGGCGATTGATTATCCAGCACATTTTCACCGCGACTCTTCAAACGTTGATGTGGCGTTGATGTAAAACGCAAAAGGGCCTGTGGTATAAATATACCTCAGGCTATGCGTTTGATATTGTTGTGAAATTTGGTTGCGGGGGTAGGATTTGAACCTACGACCTTCAGGTTATGAGCCTGACGAGCTACCGGGCTGCTCCACCCCGCGGTGTTGTTTTTTTGGTATCGTTTTGAGAGGTATGGGGGATTTCCAGGTCTGGCGGCGACCTACTCTCCCACGTCTTGAGACGCAGTACCATTGGCGCGACGGCACTTAACGGCCGGGTTCGGGATGGGACCGGGTGTTTTGCTCGTGCTATGACCACCAAACCGGGGAATCTTCCATGAGGATACAACCGGCCCTTTCGGGCTGTCCAAGTTCAAGTCACGTATGTTGTGTATGCTTTTGTTTCCAGTCTTGTTGTTACTGGATCAAATCAAGCCTATCGGGCGATTAGTACCGGTCAACTGAGCGCATTGCTGC
>JAVVFB010000026.1:0-20175 GCA_032251095.1 Roseovarius sp.
AACCGATTGCGCATAAGCCGGCGCGCTGGCCATCAATAGCCCGGCTGCGGCGATGGCCGCATTGAAATTTGTTCGCTGCATATGATTCATCCCTGTCAGAATTCTTGTTTACGGAACGATGGTGCAGGGCACTGGCGCCGCTTGCACAAGTGCGCCGGCCACCGAGCCGAACACCCGCGCGCCAAAGCTTGAATGCCCGCTTCGCCCGATCACGATTTGGAGCGCATCGCAATCCTTTGCGATCTTCGCCAGAAGCTCGGCGATATTGCCGTATTTGATCACGGTCTCAACCGTCACACCCTTGTCACGCAGGTCCTTTACGACGGTCGTCATGATCGCGGTTTCCGCACGCTGAAGCTCTTCTTCGCGCCGCTTGTGACGCTCTTCAAGCTCGTTTGGCGTCAGAAACGAATACGGCGACCACTCCAGCACGTGAGCCAGAACGATCGTCCCTCCCTGCGCTTGCGAACGCTCCACCGCAAACTCAAGCGCGCGCTGCGATGACGTGCTGCCGTCGTAGCCGACGACGAATTTTCCAGACATGTTGGGGTCTCCCTCTTCCTTGAAAAACGGGCCCTCTTGGCGGGACCCGATATTGCAGTCTACCAGAGGTTTCTTTTTTATTTTTCCCGGAATCTCGGGATTCTTGATCCAATCGCCTCAAATTTCCCCCCAATTCGGTGATAAATGCAAAAACCTTCGCATCTGACAGACCACACCCCCGGTATCTCTCCCGCCACAGCCCAGCTCAGAGCGCACTCTCGGCCCATTGAACTTGGCGGCATTTACGCGCATATGCTGGGCAAAACAGCGGCAAGGAGGGCCCGATGGACCTGCGCAAAATCACCGATGACTTCTCTGTCTCCCCGCAAATCGAATGCGAAGATATTCCCGATATTGCTGCGGCCGGGTTTCGCTCGATCCTGTGCAACCGCCCCGACGGCGAAGAATTCGGCCAATGCGGCTATGATGCGGTGGCCGATGCGGCACAGGCCGCCGGGCTTGCCGTGCGCTCGGTGCCGATCGTGTCGGGCATGCTGTCCGAGGCCGATCTTGCGGCGTTCCGCGCGGCTCTTGACGAAATGCCCAAACCGATCCTCGCCTATTGCCGAAGCGGCACACGCTGCACCATGCTCTGGAGCATGACGCATTTTGGCGATCTTGGCGCGGATGAAATCGTCAAGGCAACCTCGGCGGCGGGCTATGATATGTCCGGCCTGATGCGCCAGATGCAACAAACGCGATGACCGATTGGGCCGTTATCGGCCATGACGGGCAATGCCACCGGGCCTTTGCCCTGTCCGGCCCAAGGGTGATGCATCAAAGCTCTGGCGCGGATGAGACGGCGGCGCTTGCCGGGCTTGGCCAAACACCACAACTCTACCGAATTGGCGAGGGGCGGCCCGATGCCCTGCCCTGCCCGCTTTTGCCCGGCCCCGGCCGTGAGGTCGCCGGTTTGACGCAGGATCACCCTGCGGATGTCATCGACGGCTGGGCGCGACTTATCCTCCTGGGCTTTGCCGCGCGTCACCCGAACTGGGATGGGGTCGCCTGTGTTCTCTCAAGTACCCTGAGCCATTGGATACACCTTAGCGCGAATGAGGCTGTGAGTTGTCAAAGCTTTCTGACCCCAACGCTGATCTCGGCGCTTGGCGCCACCATGCCGCCCGACAGCGCCGCAATCTCCGATAGCCTGAGCCGCCCTGAACGTCTCGCCGCCCATCTGCGCAGCGCGCAGATCACCGGCACGCCCGGTGCTCTGAGCGGGCACCTGCTTGGCGCCGAACTTGCCGCCGCGCGGCCCTATTGGCTGGGTCAGAGCGTGGCCCTCATCGCCCCTGACGAGGGCGCCTCGGGATATGGCGAGGCCCTCAAGACACAGGGCGTGCCGGTCGCGCAGCATGATCCAGAACCCCTCCTGCCCGACGCCCTTGCGGCCCTCGCAGGTGTCTTGGGCTTTACCGACTAACCGCTTTCATCGTTCCAAAAATACTCAAACCCCGCCCTGCCCAAAACCTCTGGCCCCGGCGGTGGTTCGCTCCTGCCCGCCTCAGGACCGCTTCAACAGCGCCAAAAGCTCTTGCGAGGGAAAGCCGTCCGGCGTCACCCCAACCATTTTCTGAAAGCCCCGGATCGCCTCGACCGTATTGGGGCCGATGATCCCGTCGATCTTTTCGATGCCAAAGCCCTTGCGCTGCAAGCGCCGCTGCATTTCCATTCTCTCATCAAAAGACAACGGTTTATACCCGCGTGGCCAGCTGGCCTGAATTTCCGGCCCGCCTTTCAGACGATCCGACAGATGCCCGACCCCGATCACATAGGCATCGGCCTTGTTATAGCGCTCGATTACCGCGAAATTGTTGAAAATCATGAAGGCCGCACCCTGCGCACCCGCCGGCAAGAGGATCGAGGCGCTGCCATAATTCGGCACCGGCTTGCCATCAAGGCCGACAACCCCCTGCGCCGCCCATTGTGCCGGTGACTTCATATTCTTGCGGCTCGCTGCGGAATGATTGAACCCACGCGGCAGGCGCACCTCACCCCCCCAGGGCTGGCCTTTGGTCCAGCCAAACCGCTTGAGATAAGCCGCCGTCGAGGCAAGCGCATCACTGGGGTCGTCCGACCAGATATCGCGCTTGCCGTCGCCGGTGAAATCAACCGCATAGGCCAGATAAGAGGTCGGGATAAACTGGGTATGCCCCATCGCGCCCGCCCAAGACCCCTTCATGTCGGTCGGGCTCACATCCCCGGCCTGCACGATCTTCAGGGCCGCAATCAACTGGCTTTCAAAGAATTTCCCGCGCCGCCCGTCAAAGGACAACGTTGCAAGGGCCTCGATAAGCGGTATATCCCCGCGCCGCTCGCCATAGGTGCTTTCAAGGCCCCAGACGGCCGCAACGACCTCTTTTTCAACGCCATATTTCTGTTCAATCCGCGTCAGGGTGCGATGGTGTTTGCGCAGGGCGGCTTGCCCGTTCTTGACGCGCACCGGCGAAGCGGCGCTATCAAGGTAATCCCAGATCTGGCTTTTGAATTCCGACTGGTTGCGGTCTTTCTGAATGACCGAGGTGTTATATTGCACACCGCGAAAGGCGCGGTCGAACACGGCTGTGCGAATGCCTTGTTGCGCCGCACGGCCCCGAAAGCCTGAAATCCAGCGGTCAAACGCCTTGTTGGCGCTCGCGGGAATGATCTCTGCTGCGTTGTCGTTCAGGTCCTTGGGGCGCATTTGTGGGCGCAGGCTTCGGATCGGCACATCGACCGACACCACCGCCGCCGCGGTTATCACCCCGGAACCGGGGCGCATCTGTGGCCTCAGAGACACTTCGACAGCGCCCGCCAAGGCGGTGCTGAACATGAGGAAAACGCTGGATATCGCGAAAACTGGTGCCTGCATGACTTAGCCCTTTTTGAGTACGGCTTTGGTCAATCATAGCGTGATTGTTGCCGAATCAAAAGCAATCTTGCTGGAAACGCGCGAACCGTTGCCATGATTTGGGCAATCTACCGCTGGCCGCGTGCCGTTTTGCGTTTCACCTTGGCGGCTTTTCGTTTCGCGCTGCCAAGTTTGCGATGCGCAGGCTTACCGCGCGCGCCGCCCCTTGCGCCCCGTGGTCCACGGGGCATGGTCTTGCCCTCGATACTGATCAGTTCAAGCCCGATCCCGCCAGTCACCGGTGCCACCTCTGAGAGCTTGACCGTCACCCGCTGCCCAAGCCCGAGCGTAAGCCCCGTATCAGAGCCCATGAGCGTGCCCGCCTCGCGGTCAAAATGGAAAAACTCACGCCCAAGGCTGCGCACCGGAACAAGACCATCGGCACCGGTTTCGTCAAGCTTGACGAACACACCAAACTTGGCAACGCCGCTGATCCGGCCGGTGAATTCCTCGCCAAGCCGTTCCGACAGGAAGGCCGCAAGATAGCGGTCATTGGTGTCGCGCTCGGCCACCATCGAGCGGCGTTCGGTCTCGGAGATATGCTGGCCCGTGGCCGCAAGCTGGGCCTCTTCCTCGGGACTTAGCCCATCATCGCCCCAGCCATGCACCGAGATCAGCGCGCGATGCACAACAAGATCCGCATAGCGCCGGATCGGCGAGGTGAAATGCGCATAGGCCTGAAGCGCAAGGCCGAAATGGCCGAAATTCTGCGGCGCATAATAGGCCTGCGTCATCGAACGCAAGGTCGACATGTTGATCATCTCGGCATGATCGGTGTCGCGCGCGGCCCGCAAAAGCGCGTTGAGATGCGCGGTCTTGAGCACCTGCCCCTTGGCAAGCACAAGCCCCGCGGCCTCGGCCACGTCGCGCAGGGTTTCAAGCTTTTCGGGGGCCGGTTCTTCGTGGACCCGGAAGAGCAGCCCTGATTTGCGCGCGATCAGCGCCTCGGCGGCGGCCACATTGGCCAGCACCATGAATTCCTCGATCAGCTTATGCGCCTCCAGGCGCTCGGTGAAATTGACCGACAGAACCTTGCCTTCGTCGCTCAGCACCACCTTGCGTTCGGGCAGGTCAAGGTCAAGCGGCTGGCGCCGGTTGCGCGCCGATTTCAGGGCGTCATGGGCGGCGTAAAGCGGCTTGATCACCTCTTCCATCAGGGGCGCGCATGTCTCATCCGGCGCGCCATCCATGGCGGCCTGCACCTGTTGATAGGTCAGCGAGGCGACCGAGCGCATCAGACCACGCACGAAGCGGTGGCCGATCTTGTCACCATGGGCGTTGATCTGCATGCGCACGGCAATGCAGGCGCGCGGCACGCTCTCATGCAGGCTACAGAGGTCGCCAGACAACCGGTCGGGCAGCATCGGCACCACGCGATCGGGGAAATAGCTTGAGTTGCCGCGCTTGCGCGCCTCGGCGTCAAGCGCGGTGCCGGGGCGCACGTAATGCGCCACATCGGCAATCGCGACCCAGATCACATGCCCGCCCTCGTTCTTGGGGTCGTCATCGCCATGCGCCCAACAGGCATCGTCGTGATCGCGCGCATCGGCCGGATCAATGGTGATCAGGGGCATGTCGCGCATATCTTCGCGCGCGCCAAGATCCGCAGGCGTCATCGCGTCGGCCTCTGCGATCACCTCGTCAGAGAAGTCGTCGGGAATGCCGTGCTGGTGAATGGCAATCAGCGACACCGCCTTGGGCGCCGACGGATCGCCAAGCCGCGCCACCACGCGCGCCCGCGGCAGGCCCATGCGCCCGGCGGGCCCGGCCTGTTCGGCCTCGACAAGCTCGCCATCCCTGGCGCCGCCCGTGGCGTCGTTGGCCACCAGCCATTCCTTGCCATCGCCCTTGTCGATCGGCACGATCCGGCTGGCATCCGAGCCTTGGCGGAAAATCCCCAAAACCTTGTGCGGGTTGCTGCCGATACGGCGGATCAAGCGGGCCTCGTAATGATGCGCCTCGCCCTTGACCTCTTGCAGGCGGGCCAGAATACGGTCGCCCTCGCCCAAAGCGGGATCACTGGCGCGCGGGATCAGCAAGACAACCGGCTCGACGCCCTTGCCCTGCCATTCCAGCGGCTTGGCTAAAAGCTCGCCATCGCAGGTCTGACCCTGGACCTGAAGCACACTGACCGGTGGCAGGCGGTCAGGGTCGCTATAGGTCTTGCGTCGCTTTTCAAGATGGCCCTCTTCGGCAAGCTCCTTGAGGATGCGCTTTAGGTCAATCCGCGCCGCGCCCTTTATGCCAAAAGCCTTGGCAATGTCGCGCTTCGAGGTAAGGGTCGGGTTATCCGAAATCCATTGCAGGATTTCTTTCTTATCTGGCAAATGGCTCATGAAGGTGCCCTAGCACGAAGCAAACCCGCCGTCATCCGGGAAAACCGCTCTTCCGACCTGTCAGTCGGCTTCGCGAGGCGCGCACGCAAGGGCGCGACGAGCCGCCCCCAGATCCGCGATGGTATCGACATCGCGCAAGCGATCCACAAGCGCCACCCTGGCGCCGCCAAGGCTCTGGACGGTGTCGGCAAGGGCGTGCTCGCTTGACCAACGCACCCCCTGAAACAGCGTCGCAGGCACCTGCACCCGCTTGAGCCCGACAAGCCAATAGCCGCCGTCATGCGCCGGGCCAAACACCGCGTCATTGCGCCCAAGCGCTTTGAACGCGCGCGCGACATGCGCCGCCCTGACCCCCGGAATATCTGCCCCGATGATACAGACCGGCCCCGGCGGCATGATGCGCATCAACCGCCCCATCCGGTCGCCAAGATCGCCCTGCCCCTGCGCCACGCGGGCAAAACGCAAAGGCCAGACCCGGCTTTGCACCCCTTCGGCATCGGGGCTGACCGCCAGGGTCACCTGCCAGCGGGGATCGTCGATCTCGCGCAAAAACCGCGCCACCTGATGGCGAAACCACCAGGCCGCGCCGACCATGCCCATATCGCGCCCAAGCCGGGTTTTGACCCGGCCGGGATGCGGTTCTTTCACCATGACGATCAGCTGACGGCGCATGCTCAGGCGAAATAATCGCGCAGGATACGGCCATAAATCGCCTTGAGCGCATGTATTTGCGCCACCTCTGCGCGTTCATCGACCTGATGCATGTTCTGCCCGACAAGGCCGAATTCCACCACCGGGCAATGGCTTTTGACAAAGCGCGCATCCGAGGTGCCGCCGGTGGTGGAAAGCTCCGGCACACGGCCGGTTTCGGCCTCGACCGCCTTGGCAACCAGATCGGACAGCGCCCCCGGCGGGGTGATAAAGCTCTCGCCCGAGACCTTGACCGTCATCTCGCCCGCCACGCCGAATTCTTGCGCGACGCGGTCAAGCGCGCCCTGAAGCCAGGCGATCAGCGAGGCGCTGTCATGGGCATCGTTAAAGCGGACATTCACCGTCGCGCGACAGGTCGCCGGGATCACATTGGTGGCCGGATTGCCGGTGTCGATGGTCACCACCGCAAGGGTCGAGGCATCGAAATGCGTCGTGCCCTGATCAAGCTCGTGACTGGCAAGCCGATCCATCAGCCGCGCCATCGCAGGCAGCGGATTTTTCGCGCGATGCGGATAGGCCGCGTGCCCCTGCACCCCGGTGATCGTGAACCAGGCGACAAGCGATCCGCGCCGCCCGATCTTGATCATATCACCAAGCCGCTCGGGGCAGGTCGGCTCGCCCACAAGGCAGACGCGCATCGCCTCGCCCTCGCGCTCCATCCAGTCAAGGATTGCTACGGTGCCATCGACCGCGTCGCCCTCTTCATCGCCGGTGATGGTGATGATCACGGCGCCCTCGGGCGGCGTCATGCGCACGAAATCGACCGCCGCCGCAACAAAGGCCGCGACCCCCGATTTCATATCGGTGGCGCCGCGCCCCCAAAGCCAGCCGTCCTTTTGCACCGCACCAAAGGGCGGCACGCTCCAGGCCTCGGCATCCCCCACGGGCACCACATCGGTATGCCCGTTAAAGCCAAAGGCGCGCGTCGCCCCCTTGTCGCCCCAACGGGCAAAAAGGTTGCACACCCCGCCTCGGTCAATCCTTGTGCAGGCAAAGCCCGCCGCGCTCAGCACACCTTCCAGCAACGTCAGCGCGCCGCCTTCCTCGGGCGTGACCGAGGCACAGCGCACCAGATCGGCGGTCAGATCGACGGGGTCAACAGGGCTATGGGGCATGAGATCCTCACCTATGATGAACGATATTTTCACGCGCCCTAGCGCGGATTGCGCCCAAGCGCAAACCCCGCGCATGCAACATCCGCCGAAGATTACATTGGGTAAAGCAGATTAAACCTTAACAGGAGTGGAATATTTTGCTAACCAGAGAACAATAAAAAGACACCCGAGGCAGGGCAATACGAACCAGGGCCACGCGATCCGCAAAGGACATGGTGGCCCGACAACACGAGCAGCGGAACGCCACCAGGCATAAAATCAGGCGTTTTTGCACTTCATAGGTGGCGGGGCATCTCGCCATAGGTTTGCTTTTGTGCTGCCTCTGACAATGGTCGGGGCAAACATGGTTTCAGGCGTAGAAATTCCGATTGATCGCGGGGCAACCGCGATTGAGATGGCACAGACCATCTTTGGCGATGGCGTTCAGGTCATCAGCGCCTCCTATACGGGCGATCGGGATTCATCCGGCATCTATACCAATGGCGATTCCATCGCCCCCGGCATCACGCCATCGGATACCGGCGTGATGTTCTCGACCGGCGATTTGCGCGGCTTTACCAACAACAATTTCTTCCAGTCCAACCAGAGCGCATCGACCACGACAACCTCAAGCGGGCCAAATGGCCTTGCAGACTTCAACGCCGCCGCCGGCGCACAGACATTTGACGCGTCCTTTTTGGACGTTGATTTTATCCCGACCGGCGATTTCATGACGATGCAATTCGTCTTTTCGTCCGAGGAATACCCCGAATTCGCCACTGGCGCGTTTCAGGATTTTGTCGGTGTATGGATAAACGGCAACCTTGTGCCGCTTGGGGTGGGCGATGGCGATATCGACCCCAACAACCTGAATGCCGGATCGGCGAGCAACCTGTTCATCGACAATACCGGGGATCAGTTCAACACCGAGATGGACGGCTTTACCGCCACTCTGACCCTGACCATTCCGGTGAATGCCGGCCAGCTGAACTCGATCCGGATCGGCATCGCCGATGTCAACGACAGCAATTATGATTCCACCCTTCTGATTGCCGGTAACAGCGTGCAGACGACCCTTGTGGCGATGGATGACAGCACAACGCTCTTCCCCGACGGCACCCGCACGCTTGATGTGTTGGCCAATGACATCAACAACACGGTCGGCACCCTGACGATCACCCATCTCAACGGTCAGGCGGTGGTGGCGGGCGATATCGTCACGCTCAACTCGGGTCAGCAACTTATGCTGAACGCCGATGGCACGATCGAGGTGATCGGCGATGGCGACACCGAGGTGTTCAACTTTACCTATGACGTGCAAAGCAGCACCGGCCAGACCGATGTGGGCATTGTCACCGTCGATTCCGTGCCTTGTTTTGTTGCCGGCACCCTGATCCGCACACCGGCGGGCGAAGTCGCGGTCGAGACCCTTGCGCCGGGTGATTTTGTGATAACGCAGGATGACGGGGCGCAACCGCTGCGCTGGATCGGTCAGCGCCGGGTGGCCGCACAGGGCGAGTTTGCGCCGATACGGATTGCGGCCAACACCTTTGGCACCCATCGCGAATTGCTGCTCTCGCCGCTGCATCGCGTGCTGATCCGTGACAGCCTTGCAGAGCTGTTGTTCGGCGAAGGCGAGGTTCTTGTGGCGGCGCGCGATCTGGTCAATGACCGCTCGGTGCGCCGGGTCGAGGGCGGCACGGTCGACTATGTCCATATCCTGTTTGACCGCCATCAGGTGGTGTTCTCCGAGGGCCTCGCGACGGAAAGCTTTTTGCCGGGGCCGCAGATCAACCACAGTTTTGAAGCCGATATCGTTCAGGAGATCTGTACGCTGTTTCCCGAAATCGATCCCGACACAGGTCGCGGCTATAGCGAGGCGGCGCGGCGCACCCTGAAACCCTATGAAGCGCGGCTTTTGATGGCACAGGGGCGCGCCGCTTAGGATGGGATGGATCGGCGTCTCTGATCAGACCGAAGGGCGCTTTGCCCTATGCGGCCTTGGCGTTGCGGCACCAACCACGGCTGACGCCCGCCTGCTTGACGATTGCGCGCTGATGCCGCGTGGCACGCTGATGATCGAAACGCGCCTGTCCTCCGAGGGGCGCCCGCAAACCCTTCTTTCCTTTAGCCGCAGCCACCCCTGGAGCGGAAGTTTCTCGCTTCAGGCGCTGCCCGATGGCGGCATCGTTCTTATTGAGACACAGGCCGGGGATGTGCGCCACGCCACCCTGCCCTATCAGCCCGATGACCGCACTGATACGCTGCGGCTGACCTATTGTTGGGATGCGCCGGCAAAATGGGGGCGGCTGTCGCTTGAGCGGCCCGAGAATGACCGCGTGCATGCGATTTCCCTGCCGCCGCCGCATCCGATGCCGCTTGCGGATATGCACACCATCATAACCGACCCGCGCCAGCGACAGCTTGACCCGGATGTGGTGTTCATCGCCCTCTCGGATCAGATCGAGCCGATCGGCCCGATGCCCGGCCTCAGCGCCAGCGTGCCGGTCTCTACGCCAATGGGGTTTGTTCCAGTGGGCGAGCTCCAGCGCGGCGATTACGTCAATACCGATGACGGGCAGATCGTACCGGTGCTGCAAAACGTAAGCCGCAGCGTGCCGGCCCTTGGCAGTTTCCGCCCGGTGCGCCTGCGCGCGCCCTATTTCGGGCTGCGCCGCGATATTACCGTCGCCCCGCAACAGAGGTTGGTGATCCGCGGATCAGAGGTGGAATACCTGTTCGGCAGCGAGGCGGTTCTTGTGCCCGCGCGCCACCTTGTGAACGGGTTTTCGGCGCTTTACGCCGATGCCCCGGACGTGGTGACCTATCATCATCTGTTGCTACCGGGACATGAGGCGATCATCGCCGCCGGCACCTCGACAGAGAGCCTCTATGTCGGCCGCTTGCGCCGCAATCCCGGTCTTTTGGGGGCCAGCGTTCTGGCGGGCCATGATCGCGCGCGCCTGCCCGAACACCCCAAGCCGGTCTGGCCCGTCCTCAAACCGTTCGAGGCCATCACCCTCGCCCTCAACCGCGCCGCATAGGTTGTTTTCCGGGGCGCAGATGGTCCGCATTTCCGGGGTACAGGTCAGAGATCGTCAAGCGTTGTCTTTTGCCTGCGCGCGCAGAGCGAATTTCTGGATCTTGCCGGTCGAGGTGCGCGGGATTTCGGTAAAGATGAACCGGCCCGGCACCTTAAAGGGCGCAAGCTGCTCGCGGCACCACGCGCGAAGAATGTCCGCATCCGCCGCATGGCCCGCCGCAAGCTCGATGAACGCACAGGGCGTTTCGCCCCATTTCTCGTGGGGCATCGCAACAACTGCGGCCACACTGACGGCGGGGTGGCGATAAAGCGCCTCTTCGACTTCGATAGACGAGATGTTTTCACCGCCCGAGATGATCACGTCCTTGGATCTGTCCTTGAGCTGAATATAGCCATCGGGATGGATGACGCCGAGATCGCCGGAATGAAACCAGCCGCCCTCAAACGCCTCTTGGGTGGATTTGGGATTGCGGAAATATCCCTTCATCACCACATTGCCGCGAAACATCACCTCGCCCATGGTTGTGCCGTCACGCGGCACCGGGATCATGGTTTCGGGGTCGAGCACATCAAGACATTCAAGCGCAAGATAGCGCACCCCTTGCCGCGATTTCAGCGTTGCCTGCTCGGCCGGGGCCAGGTCCGACCACTCTGCGTGCCAGTCGTTCACCACCGCCGGGCCATAGGTTTCCGTCAGGCCATAAAGATGGGTCACGTCAAAGCCTGCGGTCTTCATGTCCGCGAGGAGTTTCTCCGGCGGCGGCGCGGCGGCGGTGAAGAACTGTACGGTGCGATCAAGGTCACGCTTGACCGCATTCGGCGCCGAGATCATCAGCGACATGACAATGGGCGCGCCACAAAGATGGGTCACGCCCTCGTCCGCCAGAGCATTCCAGATCGGCTCGGCCCGGACCTGTCGCAGGCAAACATGGGTGCCGACGATTGCCGACATCGTCCAGGGAAAACACCAGCCGTTGCAGTGAAACAGCGGCAGCGTCCAGAGGTAAACCGCATGTTTCGCCATCGAGGTGGTCAAGGCATTGCCCTGCGCCAAAAGATAGGCACCCCGGTGATGCGACACCACGCCCTTGGGGTCGCCGGTGGTGCCGGATGTATAGTTGATCGAAATCGCGTCCCATTCATCCTCGGGCATGAGCCATGCGAAATCCGGGTCGCCCCCCGAAAGGAACGCCTCGTAGTCATGCGCCTCGACATGGATCACTGGCCCGTTGAACTCGGCGTCGTCATATTGAATCAGCATCGGGTTCACCGTGGCAAGCGCAAGCGCCTCTTGCATCAAGGGCATGAATTCGCGGTCCACGATCACGACCCGCGCGCGGGCGTGATCAAGCTGAAACGCGATGATCGAGGCATCCAGCCGGGTGTTGATCGAATGCAGAACCCCGCCGCACATCGGCACGCCGTAGTGACATTCAAGCATCGCCGGCGTATTCGCCAGCAGCGCCGAAACCGTATCACCCCGGCCAATGCCGACCTGTGCCAGCGCCGAGGCCAACTGTCGCGAGCGCGCGTAAAAATCGGCGTAACTGCGCCGCAACGCGCCGTGAACAATCGCCGTATGATCGGGAAACACACTGGCGGCGCGGTCCAGAAAGGTCAGCGGCGTCAGGGGCTGATAATTCGCCGGATTGCGATCAAGGCCGGTGTTATAGGGATTGCTTTCCATTGCCTCAGACGTCCTGCCATTGGGGGGCGCGTTTTTCGATAAAGGCCCCGATACCCTCTTCGGCGTCAACCGCCAGCATGTTCTGCACCATGACGTCAGAGGCATAATCATAGGCCTGCGCCAGGCTCATCTCGCGTTGCGCATAAAAGGCGCGCTTGCCGGTGGCAAGGGTCATGCTTGATTTCGACGCGATCTTGCGGGCCATCTGCATGGTGGTGGCCAGCAAGGCTTCGGGGGCGACGCATCGGTTGATCAAGCCGATCTCGGCGGCGCGCTTGGCCGGGGTCATATCGCCGGTCAACAGCATTTCCATCGCGTGCTTGCCCGACACGTTGCGCGACAGCGCCACCATCGGCGTGGAACAGAACAGACCGATATGCACGCCCGGCGTGCTGAACTTTGCCGTGTCCGCCGCAATCGCAAGATCGCAACTTGCCACAAGCTGACAGCCGGCGGCGGTGGCAATGCCGTTGACCTCGGCGATGACGGGTTTGGGGCAATTGACGATCCCCTGCATCACGCCGGAACATTTGGCCATAACCATGCCGAAATAGGCGCGGCCCCCATCCGCCCCTGCCCGGCCGGCGGTCATTTCCTTAAGGTCATGCCCCGCGCAAAACGCCGGTCCGTTCGCCGCCAGAATGACAACGCGCACCAAAGGGTTGGTCCCGGCCTCGACAAAGGCCGCGCCCAGTTCGGCCAGCATCGCCTCGGACAAGGCATTGCGTCGCCCCACGTCGTTGAGGGTCAGGCGCAGGATGCCGTCGGCGTCCAGATCACGCAGCAGAATATCGCTCTTTTGCACGGATCAGCTCCTTTTTGTCGTCTAGAAAATGTTGATTTCAACACTGTCTGCAAGCGTATTGGCGATAAAGCAATAGCGATGCGCGCGCTGCTGCATCTGCTCAAGCTCGCTTGCCTCGACCGCAAAGCCGGTGTCAAAACGCACCACCGGGTGCAGGTCAATCCGCGTTACTGACATCTGGCCCTTGGGGTTCTTGCCCAAATGTGCCTCGGCATAGTCGTGGTAACTGGCAACCGGCCAGTCGGCCTTGGCGCAGAGCGCCAGAAACGTCATCATGTGACAGCTCGACAATGCAGAGGCTAGGGCCTGTTCGGGGTTGGTATTGGCCGGATCTCCGCCCCAATCCGGGGCGGAATCCACTTCAAATTCATAGCTGTTGTTGAACTGCACCCGATGCGCGTTCGAGTATTTGCCAGTCTGCAACACGGGTTCTGCACGATGCCAGTGCAGTTGGATGGAAAGATCGGACATATCTTGGGTCTCTTGATTTTGGCCAGGGCGCTCAGGCGGCGGCGATTTGCTTTTTCGGGTCATAGAACGGGCGCGCGACCACGGTGGCGCAGGCCGGACCGGAATTGGTCACGACCTCGACCTCGGCGCCGATATTGGCGTGCTCCGCCGCGACCATGGCCAATGCGATGTTCTTTTCAAGGCGTGGCGAATAGACCGCCGAGGTGACCTTGCCGATCGCTTCGCCATCCTTGTTGATCGCCCAGAAGGTGGTGTTCGGCCCCTTGAGCGGATCACAGTCGATGACAAGGCCGATCTGCTTGCGGCTCACACCCGCGTCGCGGATACGGCGCAGCGCGGCCTTGCCGATGAAATCGGCCTCCATGTCAAGGTTGACCAGACGCTCAAAGCCAAGTTCGAAGGGATTGGTGGCGTTGTCCGCATCGGCGTGATAGGACAGCATGCCGCCCTCGATGCGACGGATGGAAGAGGTATGCCCGGGCTTGAGGCCAAAGGGCATGCCCGCCGCCATGATCCGCTCCCACAAGGCATCGCCCTTTGCGCCGTCCCGCAGATAAAGCTCGTAGCCAAGCTCGCTTGACCAGCCGGTGCGCGACACGACCAGAGGGATGCCGTCAAGCTCGACCTCGCGCAGCCAGTAATACTTGAGGTCCATGATCTCATCACCAAACAGCGCGCGCATGATTTCGCCCGAGTTCGGGCCCTGCAATTGCAACGGCGACACGTCAGGCTCGCCGATGGTGACATCAAGACCCGAATGCACGGCCAGACCTTGCGCCCACAAAAGGATGTCGCTGTCGGCCAGCGAAATCCAGAAGTGGTTTTCGGCCAGACGCAGCAGGATCGGGTCATTGAGAAGGCCGCCATCGGCATTTGTGATCAGGATGTACTTGCACTGGCCGACCGCCATCTTGGAAAGGTCACGCGGGGTCAGCATCTGGGTGAATTTCGCGGCGTCCGGCCCGGTGATCTCGACCTGACGCTCAACCCCCACATCGCACAGGATCGCCTCGTTCACGAGGTTCCAGAAGTTCTGTTCCGGATCGCCAAAGTCACGCGGGATATACATATGATTGTAAACGGAAAATCCCTTTGCACCCCACCGCACGGTGGCGTCGAAATAGGGGGATTTGCGGATCTGTGTGCCAAAGCCAAAATCGTCTGCTTGCGTCATGTTTTTCGCCCTTGTTAGACCGCGGCCTCACTGGCCTTGGAGTGTCTGAACCTGGCGATGATTTAGTCCCGAACCCGGGACAAATGTGGTCTGAAAACCCGACATTTTCAGGCTGAACAGTCCATTTTTCCGCCCGAAACCGGACCGTTCGGGCGCGCGCGGTTATTGCGCGCCCTTGGCCGCCAGTTTTACAAGGTTTGGCTGACCCGATTTGACTCGCCTTGTCGTGATGTAGGTCATGTAGCGATCAATCCCAAGCTCGGCGGCAAGCAAGGTCTCCATCAGCGCTTGAAACGACGCAAGGCTTGGGCTTACGGTTTGCATGACGTAATCCATTCCGCCCCCGGTGGCGACGCATTCGGTAATCTCGTCGAGATTTCGGATGAACGCCTCGAAGCGATCAAAATCCGCCTTGCGGTGATGCGTCAGAGACAGCGTCACGATGACCTGGGTAAAATCACAAATTCGATCAAGAGCTATGTCAGCATTGTACCCGCGGATGAAACCCGCAGCCTTGAGCCTGTCCAACCGCGCCCAACAGGGGGTTGGCGAAAGGTTGACGATTTCTGCCAACTTGATTTTGCTCAACTGCCCATGCTTTTGAACCGCACTCAGGATACGAATATCCGTCGCATCAAGACCAAACCTTTTCATACATTCGAAACTTTCATTACGCCCCATCAGGACGACGGCCAGCCGCACGCCGCGGCTTGCGTTCTGAAAGCATTCTTAGGGCACAAATCCCGATCCAGTGAACATTTTTCGACCATTCCTGCCGCAACCGCGTCGGCAAACCCTCGCAATCAGGCACAGCGCGACCATGTGGCGACCAGACGGCGCATGAAGAACCCTGTCCATAGCACAGGAAGTGTGCCCGGCGCCGCAAACGCCAAGCCTAGTCGAAGAACGGCGTCACCTGCGCGACAATCACGGCGTTTTCGTCGCGGGCGCGCTGCATCAGGTGGCGTTCTTCGTCGGTGATGTCATGGCCTTCTTCTTCGCGCTCGGCCAATGTGCCATAGCCCGACACATCAAGCGGCGCGGTATCGGCCTGCTTGAGGATCGCCACGGTTTCACGCACCGCCTCGGCCTCGTCCACGCCACTGGCATAGACCATAAGCGCCGCGCCGGTCGCCTTTTCGGGCAGGCCGTCACCCTCTTTTCGGCCAATTTCCACCAACAGGGTATAGACTTGCTGGCGCGATGGTTTTTGCTCTTTGCTCATCCGCCCGCCGTACCCCGCCGCGCGCGTCTTGACAAGTCAAAGCAGGCAGGCCGCGTATCATCACCACGCTGCGGCCTTTTCAAGGCGCGCTTTGGCTTCTAGGCTGCCCCCATCAAACCGAACAAAGGAATGCGCCGATGAAACACATCAAGGATATGGTGGCCGAGGCCAACACGCTGGTGGATCACGCCCCCGCAACCGACCTGCTTGACCTGCACGGTCAAAGCGGCGTGACCTTTGTCGATCTGCGCGACCCGCGCGAGTTGGAGCGCGAGGGCATGATCCCCGGCGCGTTTCACTGTCCGCGCGGCATGCTTGAATTCTGGATCGACCCCGAGAGCCCCTACGCCAAGCCACAGTTTCAGACCGGCAACCGCTTTGTGTTCTACTGCGCCTCGGGCTGGCGCTCGGCGCTTTCGGCGCGCACCGCGCAAGATATGGGATTGCAAAACGTTACCCACGTCGAGGACGGGTTTTCAGGCTGGAAAAAGGCCGGTGGCCCGGTGGGTGAAAAGCCGCAAAAACCCGCCGGTTAGAGCATGTTGCTCAAAAGTGGGACCCGGTTTTGAGCGATCCGAACATGCGACATCAATAGGTTAAAACGTGTTGTGTGAATGTGAGTGAACGCGCCATACTCTAAGCTCGGCGCTGCGCGATCAGTCAAACCGTTCGTAATCCAGCAGGACAGTCCCTTCAACGATTTGTCCGACAAAACCGCAGGGATCATCGCGCTGTGTAAAATGCAGCCAGGCTTTGCGGGCAAAAAGGTCAGGGGCCATGAAGTAAATGATCGAATTCAACTCGTCCCGCGAGATTTTACGGTCAAGATCGACCCCTTTGAGAAACTGAAGTCGCGCCTTGGGGGAAAGTGACATGATCTGCATGACATAGGCCAGGTATTCATGCGTAACCAGGCAATTGTCGAACGGGCATGGTACATCCGTAGTCACTGCATGGGTCATCTCGTGCACGAGGATGCTCTGAAAAAAGGCCTCATTGGGCAAATCTGCGTAAATACTTTGGGGCAAATGCTTTGCCTGCATCGCAGAGGGCGATAACAGCTCGATCCAGTTTTCGCCGCAATGATATTGCCCAAAGCAATTGGCCTTGAGCGTCTCTACAAGGTCGATGCGTAGGGGCCGCGTGATTGGCGGAATATTACAGCTGTCAAACGTCTGATTTGCCCGTGCCACTGCCGCACAGGTCAGCTGCGCGTCTTGCGCGCGCTCGGCGTTCACCCTGACGTCAAAACTGTCGCAGGAAACAGGCTCGGCCTGTGCAGACCAGGACAGCAGCATCAGAACCGCGGTCGCCGCTTTTAGTGCATGCATTGATGTACCCCCCTGTCAGAGCCAACAAATCACACGGTTTGCCACCCGGCCTTGAGATTTATCAGCCCCGCCGGATTTGGGCAAATGCGCCGCCACAAAAAAACGCCCCTCGTGAAAGGGGCGCTTTGGTTCGCGAACATCCTGAAGGCTTCAGTCGCGCAGCAGCTCGTTGATCGAGGTTTTCGAGCGGGTCTGCGCATCGACCTTCTTGACGATCACCGCGCAATAAAGGTTGATACCGTTCTTGCTCGGCATCGAGCCGGCCACCACGACCGACCCGGCCGGCACTTCACCATAGGTGACTTCGCCGGTCTCGCGATCGACGATCTTGGTCGACTTGCCAATGAAAACCCCCATGCCAAGAACCGACCCTTCGCGCACGATACAGCCCTCGACCACCTCAGAGCGCGCGCCGATAAAGCAGTTATCCTCGATGATCGTCGGCCCCGCCTGCATCGGCTCAAGCACGCCGCCAATGCCAACACCGCCCGACAGGTGCACGTTCTTGCCGATCTGCGCGCAAGAGCCGACAGTGGCCCATGTATCCACCATGGTGCCCTCATCGACATAGGCGCCGAGGTTCACAAAGGACGGCATCAACACCACGCCCGGCGCAATAAAGGCCGATTTGCGCACAACACAATTCGGCACCGCACGAAACCCGGCCGCTTTCCACTGATTGTCGCCCCAGCCCTTGAACTTGCTGTCAACCTTGTCCCACCAACCGCCGCCCTGCGGACCGTTGTCATGCTGCTCCATATCCTTGATGCGAAAGCCAAGCAGAACCGCCTTCTTGGCCCACTGGTTGACCTGCCAGTCGCCATTTGCCTGGCGCTCGGCAACGCGCAACGTGCCACTGTCAAGCGCGTTCAGCGTGGCTTCGATCGCCTCGCGGGTTTCGCCGCCGGTGCTCGGGGTGATGGTGTCGCGTGCCTCCCAGGCGGCTTCGATGGCAGTTTCAAGTTGTGCGTTCGACATGATCTTATCCTCAGGTTTCACAAACAGGTTGCTCCCGGCTATAGGCGCAAGCCGGGACAGGATCAATGCAACTGCTCACAAATGCGCATTGTATACCTGCGCATTCACCGTTCCCGAAATACTCCCGCCGGAGGCATGACACGCGCGCCGCCATCCCCCCGGCCCGTGGCTCAGACCTTTAACCGCTCCGAACGCGGATCATACATCGGCCTAGGCTCGCCTCGGCGCGCACCCGCCTGCCCGCCACGTCGATCTCATAGCGTGACGCCAACACCTCCGCCGCGCTTTCGCCCGCGCAGGGCACGTAGCCAAGACCCATCGCCCCACCAAGGTGATGGCCATAGGCGCCCGAGCTGAGATAACCGACAATCTTGCCGTCGCGCAAAACCGGCTCGTTGTGATAGAGCATCGGGTCGGGATCACTTAGACGGAACTGCACAAGGCGCCGCTCAAGACCCGCCTCGCGCTTGCGCAGCACCGCGTCGCGGCCGATGAAATCGGGCTTGTCGGTCTTGACCGCAAAGCCAAGCCCCGCCTCAAGCACATGATCCTCGCAGGTGATGTCATGGCCAAAATGGCGAAAGCCCTTTTCGATCCGGCAACTGTCCATCATATGCAGGCCACAGAGCTTGAGCCCGTGATCCTGACCGGCCTCGTAAAGCGTTTCAAAGGCATGCGCGGCCATATCGGCACCGACATAGATTTCCCATCCCAATTCGCCCACATAAGACACCCGATGCACCCGCGCGAGGCCAAGGCCAAGCTCGATGTCCTGCGCGGTGCCAAAGGGGTTGGTGGCATTGCTGAAATCATTCGGCGACACCGCGTTGAGCAGATCGCGCGCATTGGGGCCCATCACCGCCAACACGCCTTCGCCTGCCGTCACATCGGTGATCACCACGGCGCGCGCGCCAAGATGGCGGCGCAGCCATGTTTCATCCGCCAACCGCGTCGCCGCCGGGGTGACCACAAGATAGGCGGTCTCTGTGAGGCGGGTCACGGTCACATCTGCCTCGATCCCGCCGCGCGCATTCAGGAATTGGGTATAGACGATCCGCCCCACCGGCACCGACATCTCGGCGCCACAGACGTGGTTTAGAAACCCCTCGGCGTCGCGCCCCTCAACCCGGAGCTTGCCGAACGACGACATGTCATACATCCCCACCCTGTTGCGGATCGCGCGATGCTCGGCGGCGGCGTTGTCAAACCAGTTCTGGCGCTTCCAGGAGTAGTCATAGGCGCGGTTCTGACCGGGATTGGCGAACCAATTGGCGCGCTCCCATCCCGCAAGCTCGCCCATCACCGCGCCTTGATCGAGAAGCTGGGCATGAAACGGCGTGCGCCGCACGCCGCGCGCGGTGGCCTTTTGGCGATAGGGGAAGTGATCGGCATAAAGCAGCCCGAGCGTTTCTTTTGAGCGCTCAAACAGATAGCGCTTGTTGCCCTGAAAGGGCTGCATCCGGGAGATATCGACATCGCCCAGATCAAACGGTTTCGCGCCATCCTCCATCCATTGCGCAAGCGCCATGCCGGCCCCGCCGGCCGATTGAATGCCGATCGAATTGAACCCCGCCGCGACCCAGACGTTGTCCATCTCGGGCGCAAGACCAAGGTGATAGGCATCATCGGGAGTAAAGCTTTCGGGACCGTTGAAGAAGGTGTGAATCCCCGCCTCGCCCAGCATCGGCATGCGGTTGACGGCCCATTCCAGGATCGGCTCGAAGTGGTCGAAGTCTTCAGGCAGTTGATCAAACTCAAAGCTGTCGGGAATGCCCGCCATGCCCCAGGGCTTGGCGTTCGGCTCGAACGCGCCGAGCATCATCTTGCCGGCATCTTCCTTGTAATAGGCGCATTCATCGGGCACCCGCAGCACCGGCAATTGGG
>JAVVFB010000270.1:0-4092 GCA_032251095.1 Roseovarius sp.
CTGCGAGAGCTACCGGAGCACGATTGTCATTTGCAATTGTACTTTTCGGACCGATAACGGTGGTACCTCACCGAGACAAAGCAATACCCCTTTAGACGTTCGTCGATCCTGTTTCGACCCCAGGATCCCCCAAATGAAGGGATTATTGGTGGAGTCGCCGGGTACCGCCCCCGGGTCCGATCCGCGTATTACGAGCGCGTTTATGTCCATAGTCCCCGTTGCCGAGAACACTGTGAATATAGGTGCATCCCGCCCGCTTGGCTAGGGGTCAGCGCGGCGAAATCGACAGCCATATCCCGTCGCGCCCGCGCACCGTCAGATGCGCCACCGGCATCGCCGGGCGCTCGGCCACAAGATCAAACCGATAGGCCCGCACCAGCATGGCCAACAAAAGCGGCCCCTCGATCATCGCGAATCCGGCCCCCGGACAGACCCTCTGCCCCGCCGAAAACGGCATATAGGCGTTGCGCAAACAGGTCTTGCCGTTTTCGGTCTGAAAGCGGCCCGGATCAAAGCCGTCAGGATTGTCCCAGAGCCGCTCGTGACGGTGCAGATGCCAGGGGCTGAGCACGATCTGCGCGCCGGTCGGAATATCACGGTCGCGAAACCGCTCGGGACAGGTGGTTTCGCGCACCATCATCGGCACCGGCGGATAAAGCCGCAGCGCCTCGCGGAACACATCGCGCAGCGTGCGAAGCCGCGCCATATCGCCAAATTCCGGGCCTGCCTCGGCGATCACGGCCTGTGCCTCGGCGGCGGCCTTGTCCTGCCACTCGGGGTGCATCGCCAAGAGGTAAAGCGACCAGGCAAGCGCCGAGGCGCTTGTTTCATGGCCCGCCAGAAAGAAGATAGCCACCTGATCGACCATCTCTTCGGTCGCAAAGCGCTCGCCGGTTTGCGGATCGGCGGTGGTCATGATCTTGGTGGCAAGATCATCGGGCGCAGTGCCGGCGGTTATCTGCTGCATCCGGGTCGTTGTCAGCTCGGTGATCAACGCGCGAATGGCGCGCGCGGTCTCGCGGGTGCGCTTGCGATGAAAGCGTGGAAACCAACGCGGCAAGGGCACAAAGGCGGCCAGGTTCAATACCGGTTGCGTGCGTTGATGGGCGCGAAATTCGTCAAACACGCGGGCGGCGGTGGCGTTTTCAATCGGGATGGAAAACAGCGTGCGAAAGATCACATCGGCTGCGGCGTGGCTTGCCTCTGCCTCGATTTCAACGGGGTTGCCGGTGGCGAGCGGCGCAAGCCGCGCAACCGCGCCCTCGCCCGCCTTGACCATGGCACCAAAGGTGTCGCGCAGGCGCCCGCCCTCGAACGCCGGATCAATGATGCGGCGCTGATGCTTCCAGAGATCGCCATTGGTGACAAAAACCGATTGCCCCAAGAGTGGACGCAAGCCCTCGCCGACGCGGTCGGATTTCGGGAAATCATCGGGGCGCTGCTTGAGCACCAGATCAATCAACTCGGGCTGATTGCACAGGTACGAGCGAAAGAACGGCGTGCGAAATTCGGCCATCCAGGCACGATAGAGCCACGCCGGCTGGGCCGAGAGGATATCCTCGCGAAACAGCCGCAGATAGCGCCAGAACGAAACGCGCCCCGCGCGCGGCGTTGGTTTCGGCGGCAGGCTCATGGCGCGGTGCTCCGATAGCCCGAGGTCGGCCGCTCGATCCGGCTTTTGGACGGCGCACGCCCGGCATAACGGGTGCCAAGGGTCATAGGCCCGGCGGTGATCTGGAAATAGTCGTAATCGCCGGGGCGATCAAAGGCGCAGAGATATTGGAAATGCAGCCGGAAAAACCGCCATCGCAGCGCCTTCCAACGTTCCGGGCTAAGCGTTTTGGAAAAGGCCGCAGAGATCACCAGCGGCCAGCGTTTGGTGTCGGGCGCGACGCCGGTGACCGCGACCGGATCGCAAAGCGCGAAGGCACAGCCATCACCGGGGGCAGTGACATCGACCCAAGTCAGCTCGTCGCGCGCCGAGAGATAAGCCAGATCGGCGCGCAGGCGATGCGCGCGCGGCAGGAACGACACCATCGGCACCACCTGCCCCAGAGACAGAAACGACAGCGCCGGGCCACCCTTGGGCACCCGCCCCGCGCGGATCAGATCGGCCAGGATCGACACCGCGAGATGCGCGCCGGACGAGTGCCCGACCACCAGCACCTCATCGCTGTCTTGCGTCAGCGCCTCGGCAATCTCGGCTGTGAACTCGGCCATGCGCGCCTCAAGCTCGGGCGGGTTGGCACCGAGATAGCGCGCCGAATAGGCGTAATCATGCATCAGGTAATAGGCGAAGAACCGGCCATCCATGCGCCGGAACCATGCCAGCACCACAGGCACCACCAAAAGCCCGCCCCAGGCCGCCCATGGCTGCCAGAGGGCAAAGACACGCCCAATCGCCCAGGCCAGCAGCAAAGCCAGCCCAAGTTGCGCGATCAAAAAGCCGACCGGGTAAAGTGCGGCGATCACCGGCCCCTTGCGCAGCCGCATCAGCCGGAACAAGGCGCCGCTGCCGATATAGGTTGCCACCGTGCGGATCAGTTGTAGATAGGTGGCGATGATCCCGGTATCCATGCTGGATTTCACGATATCGGACCAGACCAACACCGCGAAATCGCTTTGCACCTCTGTGCCGTCGATCCGTGCGGCCACGCCCCAGCCAAAGCGCGCGCCCGCCGCCCCTGCGCCAAGCGCGACGTCATAGCCCGACGCCTCCGCCTGCGCGGCGCTTTCCTTGCGGTAAAGCTCGCGGTAGCGGCGCGGCGGAATGGGATCATATCCCGGAATGTAAAACACCCGCCTGCGGCGGACTTCGGGGGGGTGGGGGCTGCTCATACCTTACCTCTTGCGCACGCAAGCCTAGCGCAGGATTTTGGCGAGAGTAAGGGCTTATCCAAGCACCGCAAGCGCCGGAAAGGTTTCAAGCAGCCAGAAGGAAAACGCCGAAAAGCCGCCGGTCAGCATGAGCAAGCCAATCGTCCAGAGCAAGAGGCCCATCACCCGCTCGATCTGTTCCATATGGCGTTTCATCCAGCCCATAAGCCCGGTCAGGCGCGGCAGGAAGGCCGCCACAAGCAGGAACGGCACGCCAAGGCCAAAGGCATAGACCGCCAAAAGTGTCGTGCCGCGCGCCACGTTGCCCTCAGACGCCGCCAGCGACAGGATCGCGCCAAGTTGCGGGCCGATGCAGGGGGTCCAGCCAAAGGCAAAGGCCAAGCCCAGAACATAGGCGCCAAAGGACGACCCGCCCTGATCCCCGGCATCAATCCGCGCCTCGCGATCGAGAAAGGAAATCCGGTAGATGCCGATGAAATGCGCGCCGAACGCCATCACAAGAACGCCCGCTATAGTGTTGAAATAGCTCTGATATTGCAAAAAAACCGTGCCAATCGCCGAGGCGGTGAAGCCAAGGAACAAGAACACCGTCGAGAGGCCGAGAACAAAGAACAGGGCCGGCACCACCGCGCGGGCGCGTTTGGCCGAGCCGTCAGACAACTCGCTCAGGCTGACCCCGCTCATATAGGCGAGATAGGGCGGCACGATCGGCAGCACGCAGGGGCTGAGGAACGAGATGACCCCGGCCATCAGGGCCACGATCATCGCGGGCAAAAGACCGGCGTCTATGATTTCGATTCCAAACATACCGTTGGACATAGCCCGTTCGCGCCCGCGCGTCACCCGGCATTGCGTCACAACCTTGTGGACAGGCTGTAACAAGGCCGCTATCTGGCGGGTATGACACCGAAAGATACCCTTGATGCCACCGGGCTTTTATGCCCCCTGCCCGTTCTGAAACTGCGCAAGCGTTTGAAATCGCTTGGCGTTGGCGATCTCATCGCGATGCAGGCCGATGATCCGGCGGCAATCATCGACGTGCCGCATTTTTGTGCCGAGGCCGGGCATGACCTTGTTGAGGCCAGCGAGGACAACGGCGTTCAGACCTATATCATCCGCAAATCCTGATCTGAGAGAACGCGAAACGCCGCGCTTTTCAGGGCGCGGCGTTTGCATGTTTGATATCAACCCGATGTCTTAGAGCATGTCGCATGTTCGGAGCGCTCAAAACAGGGTCCCACTTTTGAGCAACAT
>JAVVFB010000271.1:0-4083 GCA_032251095.1 Roseovarius sp.
GTTCGAGCAAGGAGATAGAAGGCAACTAGTATACTCATGGTTTCGCCAATGATCATAAGAAATAAAACATGGAGCAGAGAGCCTGTCTGAACGACCACGAGCCAACTTAACGGCAGGACGAGAAGGCGCACTAGATTAGCAATCATCGCATTGGATGTGTGTCCGAGTGCAAGCGCCACAGTGGAGGGCCCTTGTTTGATCAAACGCAGGGTCTGTCCGATGGCGAACCAGATCAGGAGCGGAATGAGCGCTGCGTATTTAGCGCCAAAAAGCATGTGAATGACTGGCCCCCCCAAGAGTAAGATGACAATGAGAAAGCTCAGCGCTGCAGCCGTCACCATCGACAGAATACGATTTGCAATTTCAGGAAATCGGGCGGTGCCAGTGGCCGCACTCAGTTGTGGCAGAAAGAAATTCTGCGCCGATTTTGCGATCACGAGCGTTGGTGTCAACGTCAGCGTCATCCCCATGGCGAAAACCGCCAATACCTCCATCCCCAGGACCCGCCCGACGATCAGCTTGTCGCCCTGAAACACCAGAAACAGGATAACCGAATTCACAAGGATCGGCCAGCCAAACCGAAGGGAATTTCCCATGATCATGCGGTCAAATACAATCCTGTAGGGCCGCTCTGCCACGAAGTGAGAGGTAAGCGCCATGATGCTGATCTGCGCCAGGATCGCGTAAAGCATCACGCGCCAGTCGCCCAGCCAGGCCGCCAGTGGCCAGATCAGCAGAAGCGACAGAAGCGCCGGTACGCCGCCAGTCAGCATCAGTGGCCAGAACCGCATCTGCCGGTTGAGGCGATGGATATCGAAATGCTCGAACGCCTTGATCACCGGCACCAGCGCCAGAAGCTGGTAGGCCCAGATTACCTCGGGGATGCCAAGAAAGCGGGCCATCGGGTCTGCGATCAGAAACAGAACGGCCCCGGCTCCGAGTCCGCGCAGCACCTGAAACCCCTGCAGACCCGCCTGGAAGCGGGGGTCGTCGCCATCCTTCGACTGGACAATCTGCTGTTGCAGCCCAAAGGCCGAGGTCATCTCGACCATGGCCATCACCACCGCGAACGTGGCGGCGATGCCATAATCCCCGACTGGGATGAGCCGCGCCACGACCAGATTGCGCACGAGCAACAGCAGCGAGGCCGTGGCATTGCCGGAAAGGATCAGGATTGCGGTTCGAAACACGATGGACGCCAAGACCTCTCTGGCTGTTCCGGCGGTTGCCATCGGTATTTCCGGTTTGCCGATGCGGGGTCAAGCGGTTATTGAATCAAAGAATTTCGGGGCGAAAGAGCAGGGCATATGCGTGACAGTTCCTCAAGCCCGGCCCTGCGCCGCATCGCCAAGGGCGATCTTTGTGCCGGTTGCGGGGCCTGTGGGGGCTTGTTCCCCGACAAGGTCGGGATGGAGATGGCCCCGCCCGGGTTCCTGCGGCCTAGGCAAAATGCGCCTCTGAGCACGGCCGAGGAGGCGGCGCTGGCCCGGTTCTGTCCCGCGCTTGGGCAGAAGGTTGAGGCGGGTAGGCGGACCGATCACGTGCTCTGGGGGCCATATCTGGAGATGCGCACGGGCTGGGCCACCGATCCCGAGTTGCGCTTTGCCGGGGCGTCGGGCGGGGCGCTGTCGGGACTGCTCGTGCATCTGCTCGAAAGCGGCGAGGTCGAGGCCGTGGTGCAGATCGCTGCCGATCCGGAGAACCCGATCGCCAACCGCACGGTGATCAGCACCGATCGCGTGGGCATTCTTGCTGCTGCCGGGTCGCGCTATGCGCCTTCGGCACCGCTTGCACGCCTCGCAGAGCTTGTAGCGACGGGAAAACGCCATGCCTTCGTTGGCAAGCCCTGCGATGTGGTCGCACTCAGGGCGCTGACCGAAGAGCGCCCCGAGTTTGCCGCAGCCTTCCCGGTGCTGCTCTCCTTCTTCTGCGCAGGCGTGCCTTCCGAGACTGGTGGGCGGGCGGTGCTGGAAGCGCTCGGAGCCGAGCCGGACAAGGTTGCGCGCTTTCGCTATCGCGGACAGGGCTGGCCGGGACGTGCAACCGCATCCCTCACCAACGGCAGCGAGCGCTCGATGAGCTATCACGACAGCTGGGGCGGGATCCTCTCGAACCATGTCCAGCACCGCTGCAAGATCTGCGCGGATGGCACCGGCAAGGCCGCGGATCTGGTCTGCGCCGATGCTTGGGAAAGTGATGCCAAGGGCTATCCGGTCTTTGACGAGGCCGAGGGCGTCAGCCTGATCGTCAGCCGCACGAAACTCGGGGAACGGATTCTCCATGACGCCGTCGCGGCAGGCCGGATCACAGTCGCGCCTTTCGATGTCGACGGGCTGGCCGCCATCCAACCGGGTCAGCGCGAGCGGCGACGGGCACTCCTGGCGCGACTTCTCGCGCTGCGCCTCGCCGGTCAGCCGGTACCGCGTTACGAGGGGCTGCATCTGTGGGCGGCGGCGCGGCAGAATCCTGCCTTGCGCAATCTGAAGAATTTCCTCGGGACCCTGCGCCGGGTTGTCCGGCGCAAACTGATCCGGCAAGGATAGGCCACCAAGAATACCCATAGACGCCTTATCAGCGTCACAGCCGTGTGCGATCCGGCTCTGGCAAAGTCATTTTCACGATCCTATCAGGATGCCCTATGCTCAAGATTGCCCTGATCTTCCACTCCGCCAGCAATGACAACCTGGGGGTCGGCGCGCTGAGCGTATCGGAGGTAGAAATCCTGCGTCGGATCGCCGAGGCGCGCGGCCTCCCTATCGCCATCACGGTGATCGATAGCATCGCCACGCGCCCGCCTTACGTGACCGGCGAGGACATCACGATCCGGCCCACCCGCCCCCTGCGCAAGCCGCTCGATTTCTTCCGCGCCGTCCGGGCCGCCGACCTGGTGATCGATATCGGCGGCGGCGACAGCTTTGCCGATATCTACGGCCCGCGCCGCCTCACACAGATGTTCCTGATGAAATACCTGACGCATCTGGCACGCAGGCCCCTCGTGCTGGCCCCGCAGACCTTCGGGCCGTTCAAGCGCCGCCTATCCACCCTGCTCGCACGCCAGACCATCCGGCTCAGTGCCATCACCACCACCCGCGACAGCCTCTCGACCGACTGCCTGCGCGAAATGGGGATCAGGTGCGAGATCATCGAGGCCTCTGACGTGGCGCTGCGTCTGCCCTATGACCCACCTCCGTCGCGCCCCGAGGGTGGCCCGGTTCGAGTGGGCATCAACGTCTCGGGCCTTCTGATGAGCGGTGGATATACCGGCAACAACATGTTCGGGCTGCAAATGGATTACCCGCAGCTCATCCGCGATATCCTGCGCCGCTTCACCGATCATCCCGACAGATGCGAAATCCACCTTGTGCCGCATGTGATTTCCTGGGTCGGCGGTGGCGTCGAGGATGACCATGCCGCGAGCCTGAAACTACAGGAGGAGTTTCCCTCCGTCACCGTCGCCCCGGCCTTCACCTCGCCGTCAGAGGCCAAGAGCTATATAGCGGGGATGGATTTCTTCATGGGCGCGCGCATGCATGCCTGCATCGCGGCGTTCTCGGCGGGTGTGCCGGTGGTGCCCATGGCCTACAGCCGCAAGTTTGCAGGGCTCTTCGGGTCACTGGGCTATAATGAGACAGTCGATTGCACCAGCCAAAGCGCCGATGATATCCTGACGCGGATAGTCGACGCCTATGATCGGCGCGCGGAACTGGCCCAAAACCAGAAAATGGCGCTGGCAACGGGGCTCGAGAAACTCGCCCGATACGAGGCCGCGCTTGGCGATCTGATGGCGCGACTGGCGGGCAAACAATGACAGGCGGTCAGATTTTCCGCTATCTGCATGTCATCATGACGGATAGCATGAACACGCATTTCACAAGGTGACGGTATTTGATGAACGCCGGATTGATAGTGATCATCACCGGTCTTGCGGTTCCAGGGCTCTGGTTCGGCATCCCCAGCCTTTTCCGGTGGTGGGTTGCCAGAAGCCTCAGCCAACGGGCCCAAACCCAACGGGCCATCGTGCTCAGCTATGATGATGGCCCAAGTGATCAGGTAACCCCCCGGCTGGCGGATCTGTTGAAAAGA
>JAVVFB010000272.1:0-4083 GCA_032251095.1 Roseovarius sp.
GAACCGGTTTTGAGCGATCCGAACATGCGAAATCAATAGGTTAGAGCGTGTCGCGCGAATTTGAGTGAACGCGACATGCTCTAGTGCCGCATGAATTTGGACCGCAGCCGCCCGGCGCCACGGGAATGGCCATTTTGGCCCCAAGCATAAAGCGCTGCTGCAATCTTGATCCAGGCCTGATCATTCAGGTCATCGCGGTAAAAAAGCCCTTCCGGGGTTGTGCCCTCGTCGAAACTGAAGCCGGGTTGATAAGGTTGAACGCTGTCCACCAGCGTTTGGTTGCCATGGCGAAACCGCTCTTTGACCTTGGCGTATTCATGCTTGGCCAGAAGGGTTCTGGGGCCGGTGCACAGGGTATCAAGCAGGCCTTGCAGATTAGCCACCAACTCGTGCGGCGGCGGCGCCTTGATCTCGGGCCCTACGATCTGGCTGGCGATGAACAGAGCCAGGGGGTCCGGGGAAATATTTGCCTCGTCTTCCGGTGGCTGCACCAAGGTAGCAGGATCAACCGCGACACCCAGAAGATCCAGAAACACGCCCACGACGCCGGCGGGATGGGCGCGAAAGCGGCTATAGTCCAGAAGGTGGATCTGTTCAGGGGCAAAACCCGTCAGCAATTCGTGGTAGACGGCATTGTGATCAATTGGCACTCCCTTGGCGCGGCGCTCGTCAAAGACGGTTCGCATGAAGGTCCAGACACTGGGCACGAAATTCATCTTGGAAATTTGCGCCCATACGGATGGGATCAACTCTACCTGCCGGCGCAGGGTGTAGACAATGCGCACCTCTTCAAAAACCGCAAGCCGCTCTGCCAACTCTGCCATGTTCACGCGGTGCGGATAGACACGCGTGAAATTTTCCGCGGACAGGAATAGCGTTCCCTCCAGGTTGACGTGAGTTTTGATAAACTCATCCCAAAGGCCGACCGGACCGGCAGGGCCATAGAAACCTTCCGGCAGATCATTGATTTGAAACCATTGCCCGGCCAGTGCGTGATGTGCGTTATTCGGGCCGATATAGGGATAGTAGAGGCCAGAGGCCTGCAACAGAGATCTGTTGCGATGGAACACCGCCTGAAGATAGCTTGTCGCCGTCTTGTGAGCCCCGATATGCAATACGATCTTTGCCATGAGGATGGGTTGTGGAGGATGTTTTCGTCGCTGTCCAGACCCTAGGAAGGGGGGTCGGGTCTTGCCATTCCCAATGTGGATGTTTCGCGCAGTTCCAACCCCGATGTTTTCGTCAGCCATCCCATCATGCGCTCGACCGCATGGGCGGTGGTGCCGTCTACAAGGGCCTGTTCGGGCTCGAAATCATCCGGGGCAAGGCGCAGGCGGGCCAAGGATGACAGTATTTCGCCACGCACCCAATAGATTGACCCCCCCGCAAATCCAAGAGGGCCTTGCGGCACAGACAGGCCCGCGCGCGCCATCAGGGCCTCGGCGCGGGGGCGGTTGCTACCCCACCAGGGATCGCCGTGATAGGCTTGGCCATCCGCAACCCAGACCCCGGACATTTCATCATCCAGAAAAGCCGCCAGTCGCGCCCGGGTAGGGGCCGGGGCGCCCAAAACTCCTGCTATGAGGTGTTGGCGCCAGTCCTCTCCATCGGTCCGATGCGGGGATTTCTTGCTGTGTAGTTTGCACACCGCCCTGTAGGGCCTCAAAACACCGGAATTGACAAGATGCACAAACGGCAGAATGTCCCGCCCCAGGTTTGGCATGCGCCACACCCGCGCCTCTGGGAATGCGTTGCGTATCCGGGGCGTCAGGTCTTCGGTCGCCGGGAGATCGGTGATTGTGACGTAAAGATCAAAGGGGAAGGTTTGCTCGCTGAGCCGGGCGGCGATCTCGGGCCAGAAATCCGGATAATAGATATGCATCACAACGGCCACCTCGGCCGGGTTTTGCGGGTGATCGGTCGCAGAGATATCAGGGAAGGTTTGGCCGGGCGCGCCCGCACCCAAGGGGGCCAGAACCATGCGGCCTTCGTCGCGCCCGTAGTCCAGATAATGCAAAAAGGGATGGGCAAGGCCCACCAGATCGGGATTGTGGAACACATAGGCACGGGGGGAGAACCCCGGATTCGGGCAGGTGCCGTTGCGTTCCCCAAGCTGAATGTAATGCCGTTCGGGCCAGATCCGGAACAAAGGGTGAAGGCGGGGATTGCTTGTGAGGTAAAATCGGCGATCAAACAGCCCGCTGGCGCGTATTTTTGCCAGATAAGCCCGATCAGACGCCCCGGGGAACAGATACCTCAGAACCGTAGACGCCTTTCGCAGGACTGTTTGCAACATCTGGTCATCCCACTTGCCACCGCGCAGTCAGATACCCCTAACAGAGCCGGACAGAACCTGTAAACCACCGAGCCAAACGATCAATCCTGACTCGGGTAAAGCGGTTGATCATGCCCGCCACGCAGTGACCATCAAAGTTCACGCCAGAAAGGGCAAGACCTTTGCAACATCCAACCGGGCATAGTAGAACTCGTGCAATCACTCAACCCATAGCAAAGATATTTCATGTCCGAATTCATTAACCGCATTGCCAAAACGAAACCCAAGCGCGATTTTTTTGATCATGCCTATATTTCGTTCAAGCATCGATACGCGATGCATACGGTTGGCAAAGCCGCGAATTCCACGGTGAAATTTCTACTTTACCAACTCGAGTTAGAAGGCACGCATTTGCGCATGCCGTCGGTGCACGAGCGTGCGAAGTCGCCCTTGTTGTCGCCATACCAGTTATCGGAAACAGATCTTGAAACCGTATTCGCCGGCGATGAGTTTTTCCGCTTTACGTTTGTGCGTAATCCATACTCGCGCCTGTTGTCGTGTTACCTTGATCGGATCGTTGGGGGAAACACCCGCCCTGCCCGTGAATTATTACGCACAATGGGCAAGGAAGACACCTATGAACCCAGTTTTGAAGAATTCATCAAGACGATCTGTGATCAGAGTGTTCACGCGCAAAACAATAACTGGCGGGTCCAGTATTACGACTGCATGTGTAATGAGATAGATTACCATTTTATCGGCAAGCAGGAATCTTTTTCAAAAGACTTTCTGCATGTCTACAAGAAGGTCGCCGGTGTGGCCCCGCAAGACGGCGCTCTGGCAACCAACGCCTCTCCAAGTAAAACCTCTGCGGCCGAGCGTTTGGAAGAATACTGGACCGCCGAGTTAAAAGACCTCGTCGATACAAAGTATGAAAATGACTTCTCGTTCTTCAGATACAAAATGGACCTGTAGTACCTTATGACAAAACGGATCCCCCACAAGAGACATGTGCGGATAAAAGAGTTCGGCGCGAATATGTCCAAGGAAATGTCCCCGCAAAAAGAGTATATCGAACTGTCCAACGGGTCTTTGGAAGATGGTATCTTTCAGATAAACACGGATCAGAACGGGTTCGTCTATAACCCCCGGTTTGAGAAAGGTGCGGATGCACCAGTATATGTTCTGGGTGACAGTTTCGTTGAATCCGTATTTGTGCCAGAGGGCAGACGGTTCTGTGATCAACTGTCCCGAAAGATGGCCAAGACCGCACCCCGACAGTTTTTGAATGGCGGATATTCGGGCGCCACGTCTCTCAATCTTTTGGATACCCTGATCAACAAGATCGGATGCCAGGAGAATGCCGCAGTAATCCTGATCCTGCCATCAAATGATACCTTGTCGCTGCGAAGTGCGCGCGGTTTTTGGGATTATGGAAGTCAGCGTTATTCCCCGATTTTGCCTGTCACAGATGATGCGCCGACTCCGGTGCCTCTGGCGGAAAACATCCATCAACTGGCCGCTGTTCTAAAGGTGTTCGCCCATACGTGCTCGGCTTTTTCACTGGACCTTTTCTTTGCTACGACGGCCTTTGTGCAATCTGATTATGAACAGCTTCCCTGGTTCAAGGCGCGCCATAAAGCGCCCGGATCCTATGAAGCCCTGTTGGTGGACCGGCGCAAGATGAACCAGATGATGCGCGATGTGGCGCGCGCGACGCGAACCGAGATTATCGACCTAGAGACCAGCATGACTGATCCGCAAATGTTTTATGATGACGTCCATCTGAACGAAGCCGGAAGCCAAGC
>JAVVFB010000273.1:0-4085 GCA_032251095.1 Roseovarius sp.
CTCGCTCGGGGCCAAGGTGTTGCAGACCCGCTCGGTCGAGTTGGCGATGCGTTTCAATGTCCGGCTGCGGGTTCTCAGCAGCTTTGAGGAACAATCAGACGACGCAGGAACCCTGGTCTGCGCCGAGGAGGAAATCATGGAATCAAATGTCGTAAGTGGCATCGCCTATTCGCGCGACGAGGCAAAGATGACCCTTATTTCGGTGGCCGACCGCCCCGGCATCGCCGCCGCCATCTTTGGCCCGCTGTCGGATGCCGGTGTGAACGTCGACATGATCATTCAGAACATCGCCGAGGAAGGCCGCACTGACATGACGTTTTCCTGCCCTGTCGATCAGGTCAAGCGCGCCGAAAAGGCGCTGCAAGAGGCCAAGGAAAAGGGTGAGATCAACTATCACGATCTTGTCGCCGATACAGACGTGGCCAAGATTTCCGCCGTCGGCATCGGCATGCGGAGCCAATCAGGCGTCGCCGCCAAGATGTTCAAGACACTTTCCGATGAAGGTGTGAACATCAAGGTCATTGCCACCTCAGAGATCAAGATTTCTGTGCTGGTCGACCGGAAATACATGGAACTTGCGGTCCAAGCCCTGCATGATGCATTTGAACTGGATAAAGCGGCCTGATCCTGTTTCCTGCCCGCTATGTGTCGGCAAGGATCGGGCCAAGGACCATAAACCGCGCCCGGGGTGCAATGCTGCCATGACCAAGACATTCAAGACCGACAGTCGGCAAATGCTGGGGCGCCTGCGTGACGTCATGGCCGAAGATGCCGCAGGTCAGGCGCGGCTAGATCAGATCACCCGGCTGATTGCCGAAGAAATGCGCACCGAGGTGTGTTCGATCTACCTGTTTCGCGACGAAGACACGCTGGAACTTTGCGCGACCGAGGGGCTTAACCCCGAAGCTGTCCACCAGACCCGCCTCAAGATGGGCGAGGGCCTTGTGGGCCGCGTGGCGCGCCATGGTCATGTCGTAAATACCGATGATGCGCCCGCGACCAAGGGCTTTCGCTTCATGCCGGAAACCGGCGAAGAGGCCTATTCGTCCTTCATGGGCGTACCCATCCAGCGGCTTGGCGAAAAGCTTGGCGTTCTGGTGGTGCAATCCAAACAATCGCGGCTTTATTCGGATGAAGAGGTCTATGCCGTCGAAGTGGTCGCCATGGTGCTGGCCGAGATGGCCGAGCTTGGCGCCTTTGTCGGCGAAGGCGCGGCGATGTCGGCGCGCCATCAACGGGCCAAGCTATTTCGCGGCACCACCGTGCAGGAAGGCAGCGCACAGGGCCATGTCTGGTTGCACGAACCGCGCGTCGTTGTCACCAACCCGATCGCCGAAGACCCGGTGCGCGAGGTTGAGCGCCTGCATGAGGCGGTCGAGACCCTGCGCGTCGGGGTTGACAGGATGCTGTCCACCGCCGGGGGCGACAAGGATCAGCTTGAGGTGCTCGAAGCCTACCGAATGTTCGCCAATTCCAAAGGCTGGATGCGCCGCATGGAAGCGGACATCAACAGCGGCCTCTCGGCCGAGGCCGCCGTCGAGAAAGAACAATCCGCAGCCCGCGCGCGGATGACTCAGGTCAGCGATGCCTATCTGCGTGAACGTCTGCATGATCTTGATGACCTCTCGAACCGGCTGTTGCGTATTCTGACCGGGCAAGGCGCCGAAACCGGGGCCGAGATGCCACCCGACCCGATCCTGATCGCGCGCAACATCGGCCCGGCCGAGCTTTTGGATTATGGCCGTTCTCTCAAGGGCATCGTGCTTGAAGAGGGCTCTGTCGGCAGCCATGCGGCGATTGTGGCCCGGGCCCTTGCGATCCCTTTGGTCATCCACGCGGCACGCATCACGACAGAGGCCCTGAACGGCGACCACATTCTGGTGGATGGCGATCAGGGGCTGGCGCATCTGCGCCCGGACGACGCCGTCGTGGCGGCCTTTCGCGACAAGATGGCGATGCAGGCGCACGCGCAGGAACGCTATGCCTCGATCCGCGATAAACCGGCGGAAACCCTGTGCGGCCAACACGTCAAGCTCAAGATGAACGCAGGCCTGATGGCCGATCTGCCCAGCCTTGAAAGTTCTGGCGCCGAAGGCGTCGGGCTGTTTCGCACCGAGCTTCAGTTTCTGATCCGAAGCCATATGCCCAAGCGGGCCGAGCTTTCAGAGCTTTACTCGCGGGTGATGGATGCCGCCAAGGATCAGCGCGTGGTGTTCCGCACGCTTGATATCGGCTCGGACAAGGTGCTGCCCTACATGAAGGCCACGGACGAGCCGAACCCGGCCATGGGCTGGCGCGCGATCCGCGTCGGGTTGGACAAACCGGGCGTGATGCGGATGCAGCTTCAGGCGCTGATCCGGGGCGCCAAGGGGCGGCACCTTTCGATCATGTTTCCCTTTGTGGCGCAACGCAGTGAATTCACCGCCGCGCGCGCCGAAATGGACAAGGCGCTTGAACGCGAGCGCATTCTGGGCCACCCACAACCCGCCTCGATCGAAGTGGGGGCAATGCTTGAAACCCCGTCTCTGGCCTTTGCTCCGGATGATTTCTATCGCGAGGTCGATTTCATCTCGGTCGGCGGCAATGACCTCAAACAGTTCTTCTTTGCCGCTGATCGCGAAAACGAGCGGGTGCGCAAACGCTATGACACCCTCAATGTCAGCTTTCTGAACTTTCTCGAAGGCATCGTCTATCGCTGTGCCACCACCGGCACCCCGCTCAGTTTTTGTGGCGAGGATGCCGGCCGTCCGGTCGAGGCCGCTTGTCTGGCGGCCATCGGCTTTCGCACGCTGTCGATGCGCCCGGCCTCTATCGGGCCAGTCAAAAGCCTGCTGCGCCGCCTTGATCTGGGCGAATTACGCGATGTCATCCACTCTGAACGCGACAGCGGCACCCAATCGGTGCGCGACGCAGTCATGGCGCATCTGCGCGGCAAATTCTGACCCATCCGGCCAGCGTAGGGTGGGTGAAACCCACGCTGCTTGCTTGCGCTTTTCAATCGCTCTGCCATGCCTCTATAAAACCGGCCTAACCAAACAAACCATAGGACAACCGTGGAACATTTATCGCCCATCACACTCGGATTTCTAGGAAGCCTCATTGCCGGTCTGATGACCGCCGTCGGCGCCATCCCCGTGCTCATGGGCAAGACCCCAAGCCGCGCCGTTCGTGACATGTCGCTTGGCTTTGCGGCCGGGGTGATGCTTTCGGCCTCGTTCTTTTCGCTGATCATTCCATCGCTTGACGCGGCAACCGTGCAATATGGCGACGGGGCCCTGCCTGCGGCGCTTGCCGTGGCGGGTATCCTTCTGGGGATGGCCGCGGTTGCCCTGTTGAATGAATCCCTGCCGCACGAGCATTTCAACACCGGACGCGAAGGCCCGGATGCGGGTTCTTTACGGCGGGTCTGGCTGTTCATCATCGCGATCACGATCCATAACTTTCCCGAGGGGCTTGCCGTCGGTGTCGGCTTTGGCGCGCATGGTCTTTCGGGTGGCATGCCGCTGGCGGTCGGCATCGGGCTTCAGAATGCGCCCGAGGGATTGGCGGTTGCCGTCGCCCTGCTTGGCGAAGGCTATAGCCGCCGCCGCGCCTTTGGCATCGCCGCCCTGACCGGCCTTGTCGAGCCGATTGGCGGCCTCCTTGGTGCGGCGATCATTTCGGTTTCCGAACCGTTCCTGCCCTGGGGGCTGGCCTTTGCGGCCGGCGCGATGCTCTATGTCATCAGCCACGAAATCATCCCCGAAACCCACCGCAGCGGCCATCAGAACAAGGCCACGCTCGGATTTTCCATCGGACTTGTGCTGATGTTGTTTCTCGATGTCTGGCTGGGCTAGCTGTGCCTGCGTCATACGGGACTGACCGCCTTTCCAGCCGTCGAAAGCAAGCGCATCCCAACCATCGTGCAGAAAGGATTTATGCCAGCCGCGGATGGTATCGTCGTCCAAGTGAGGAAACTTTGCGATCCGGGCACAGCTTTCCCCGTCGTCGAGCAGCAGGATCGCATTTGCCCGGCGGGCAATACCGTGGTCCTCGCGCTGGCGACGCACGCAAGCCTCAAGCTCGATACGGTCTGCTGAGGAAAG
>JAVVFB010000274.1:0-4020 GCA_032251095.1 Roseovarius sp.
CAGCAGGGCCAGCGCGCAGGCGGTCAGCAGTCTTTTCATCTCTCGTCTCCCTTTCCGGTTGTCGGTCAGTCGATGGTCACGACGCCCCAGGGCGCCTGCCCCACCTGCACCGAGCGAACGGCCTTTTCGGCGGCCACGTCGATGATCGAAATATCGTTGGAATTGCCGTTGGTGGTGTATAAAAACGCCTCCTCCGCGTCAAAGGCAAGCTGCCAGACGCGCTGACCGACAAGCAGGTATTTCTCAACCTCGAAAGTCTCGCCATTGATCAGGGCAACCCGGTTCGAGGGCCCGAGCGCGACAAAGATCTTCTTGCCATCCGAGGTGACGCGCACCCCGACGGGTTGCAGCAATTCGGGCGCGATGCCGGGCACGGCAAAGCTTATCTTATGCACGATTTCGCCCCCATCGGGGTTGATCACACTGACCGTGCCGCCGATTTCGGCGCTGACAAACAGGTGCTTGCCATCGGCGGTATACTGGGCAAAGCGCGGGCGCTGATCGACAAGGGTGTTTTGCACGATCTCGAAGGTTTCCGTGTCGATGAAATGCGCCATATTGGTGGTCTCGGACGTATTGACCACGTATTTGCCATCCGGCGAAATGCCCATGCCTTCGGGTTCTACCCCGACCGGAATTTCGGCCAGAATGGTATGGGTTTCGGTATCGGTGACGGTGACAAGGTTGTCATCCTCATTGGCGGTATAAAGCGGATTTCCCGAGGGGTGCAGCACGAACAGCTCGGGGTCGGGGCCAGACGGAAGGGTGTAAAGCTCGGCATAGGTGGTGGTGTCAAACACCCGCACCACATCATCGTCAGAGGCGCAGACATAAAGCTTTTTGCCATCCGGGCTTGCGATGATGCCGCGCGGGCGGTTGCCGGCGGGAAACTCCTTGAGAACCTCCCATGTCTTGCTGTCCAGAACGGTGACGGTATTGCCGCGCTCGTTGCTGACAAACACCTTTCCGGCAAACGCCGGCGTGGTCAGCAGTGAGGCAAGGGCCGTGGCAAGGGCAAGGCGGCGCATGGCAAATCTCCTATTGGGTAAAGGCGGCGCAGGCGCTTTCGGGCTGATCCAGCCCCATCGTATCCAGCAGCGAGCGTTGATGCAAAAAACCCTCTTGCGGCGAGACACTCAGGGTGATGCGCCCATCGGCCAGAAGGATCGGTTGGCGCATTTGGCCGTTCCAGGGCCGAAAGGTAAGCTTTTGCCCCTTGAACGCCGCCAGCTCGAATTTGTCGCTCAGGGCATAGGCGCGGATCGCGGCGGGATCGGAGACGCCGGTGCGTGTCACCGCCTCGCCCAGCACCCGAAGGGCAAGCCAGGCGTTGTAATCCTCGGGGCGCATGTACCGGTTGGTCAGCTTCTCAAAGCGGTGCTGAAACTGGGTCGCGCCCCAGGCCTCAAGCGCCGCGTGCCAGCTGAGCGGGCGCAAGCCGGCAGAGCCGACGACAAGCGCGGGCGACCATGTGTGATAGGGCAGGTAGGTGGCGAAAACGTCGGTTTCATCCGCCGTCACGATGACCTCTGCCCCGTCAAGCGGTTGCGTGAAAAGCGGCAATTGCCGTTGCACCATGACATGCCCCGAATCGGTGCGCCGCGCGCCGCCGGTATCGGTAAACTCAAGCTCATCAGTGATGCGCGCGCCGAATTTCGCCGCCGAGGCGCGATAGCTGTCGGCAAGGGCGCGATCCTCGGGGTGCGAGCCGTGGATAAGCGCCCATTTCGGCCATTTCTTCCAGATCAGGAATTGCGCCACCGCGTCGGTCTTCATCTTTCGCGAGGGCGCCACATGCAGGATATTGCCGCGACAGTCTTCGCTGCGCAGGGCGGTGTCGGGGGCGAGCGTGTTGAAGATCAGCGTATCCGGCGCGGCGGCATCGGCGATTGCCAAAAGCTCTGACATGCGGGCCTGAACCGCGAAAAAGCGGATGCCCTTGGCTTGCAGCGCCTCGAAGGTGGCAAGCGCGGTGTCGGGCGGGCTTGCGGCGGTCTCAAGCGCATAGGTCTGGCCCATGAAGCGCCCGGTCGTCTGATTGTCCTCGGTCGCCAGAACGCCGCCCGCAAACCCAAGGTCGTCGGGGCGCAGATCAAGCCGCGATACCGGCAAAAGCGTGGGATAATCCACCCGCAGCATGGCCACCGTCACATCCACCGCCAAAGCAGGGCGGATCAGGACACCAAAGGCGAAAAGGAGAGCAGCACACCACCGCATCATGTGCGCGGCATCCTTGCGCGGGGGTGGGTGTTTGCAGATGTCATTTGCGCGCTCCCTTTTAGGTGTGATCGCCTTTGACGGGTATCTTAACGAATGGTTCCGGTCTGTCTGCACTTTTCCGGGGGGAAGAGGGAAAGTGACGGGATGGAGTGAATTATACGTGTTAAATCAAATGTTTGCGAAAGATCATACTTTGGTCGCAGGCAGGGGCGCGGGCATAGGAAAACGGCCCGCCGCAGGGGGTACGCCGGGCCGTCAAATACATCGCCATTCTTTGCGTCAGGCGGGCTTGAACAGATCGCCGTAGTCGGCGCGCAGGATGTTTTTCTGCACCTTGCCCATGGTGTTGCGCGGCAATTCATCCAGCACGATAAGCTTGCGCGGATGCTTGAAGCGCGCCAGCGAGGTGCCCGCCGCCTGTGCAATCGCGGCAAGATCGGGCGTTTCGCCTTTTTGCGCGACAAGAAAGCCAACCACGGTTTCGCCGAAATCTGGATGCGGCACGCCCACGACGGCGCTTTCAAGCACGCCGGGCTGGTCGTCCAGAAGCAATTCGATTTCCTTGGGATAGATATTATAGCCGCCCGAGATGATCAGATCCTTGTTGCGCCCGACGATCTGAACATAGCCCTGATCGTCGATCTGCCCCAGATCGCCGGTGATGAAAAACCCGTCGCTGCGCAGCTCTTCGGCGGTTTTCTCGGGCATGTTCCAATAGCCCTTGAACACGTTCGGGCCGCGCACCTCGATCAGGCCGATTTCGCCCTGCGGCAGGGTCTTGCCGGTATCGGGATCGGTGATCTTGAGCTCGACCCCCGGCAGAGGAAAGCCGACCGTGCCGGCGCGACGTTCGCCCGCATAGGGGTTCGAGGTGTTCATGTTGGTTTCGGTCATGCCATAGCGTTCAAGAATGCGGTGGCCGGTGCGCTCTTCAAACGCCACATGGGTTTCGGCCAGAAGCGGCGCACTCCCCGAGATGAACAGCCGCATATGCCCGATAAGGTCGCGATCAAAGCGCGGATCATCCAGAAGCCGGGTGTAAAAGGTCGGCACGCCCATCATGGTCGTGGCGCGCGGCAGGGTTTCGATCACCTTGTCCTGATCGAATTTCGGCAAAAAGATCATCGAGGCCCCGGCCAGCAGGATCACGTTGGTCGCCACGAAAAGCCCATGCGTGTGAAAGATCGGCAAGGCATGCAACAGCACGTCTTTTTCGGTGAAGGCCCAATACTCGACCAGTGTTTCGGCATTCGACAACAGGTTGGTTTGCGTCAGCATCGCGCCTTTTGATCGCCCGGTCGTGCCCGAGGTATAAAGAAACGCGGCCAGATCATCGCCGCTGCGCGGCGTGGTCGCGAATGTCTCGGGCTTATCCTTGGCGGCGTCGGGCAGGCTTCCGCTGCCATCGGCATTCAGGGTCATCAAGGTGGCGCCTGCCGCCTTGGCCACGCGGGCAAGCGCATCGGCCTTGCCGCCATCACAGAGCAAAAGCCGCGCGCCGCTGTCGGTCACGAAATATTCAAGCTCATCCGCCGTATAGCCGGTGTTGAGCGGCAAGAACACGATCCCCGCCTGAACGCAGGCCGCATAGACCGCGAGCGCCTGAGGTGATTTTTCCACCTGCGCGGCAAGCCGGTCACCGGGGGCAAGGCCCGCATCGCGAAAGCAATGTGCGTATTGCGCGGTCAGGCGCAGAAAGGCGTCATAACTTGACATGCTGCCATCCGCGAGGTGCAGAAACGGCGCGCCCCGGCCTGCGTGGCGACCAAAAAGCCTGTCATAAAGGGGGTTGGCCATGGT
>JAVVFB010000275.1:0-3896 GCA_032251095.1 Roseovarius sp.
GGCGAGTAGCGCCGAGGGTCCACACTCTCTAATCCTGCGCAAGGTCGCGCAGGATCGGGCAATCGGGGCGATTGTCGCCGGCGCATTCACGCACAAGGTGGCGCAGGGTGGCCTGCATGGATTGAAGCTGGGCTATTTTCTCGTCGATATGGGCAAGATGCTCTTGCGCAAGGCGTTTGACATCGCCGCTGTTGCGGTCCTGATCCTCGTAAAGCGCCATCAAGGTGCGGCAATCCTCAATCGAAAAGCCAAGCGTGCGGGCGCGCCCGAGAAAGGCAAGCTTGTGGATGTCGGCGTCTTGAAACACGCGATAGCCGTTGGTGTCGCGCGCCGGGCGGATAAGGCCGATATCCTCGTAATAGCGGATGGTCTTGGGCGGCAATCCGGTGCGTTTGGCCACGTCAGAGATATTCATGCCGCAGCCCCACGCATGGCCGGTGCAACCCGGCGCAGGCGCAAGGCGTTCGACAGCACAAAGACCGAGCTAAGCGCCATCGCCCCCGCTGCCAGCATCGGCGAGAGCAGCAAGCCGGTGAACGGATAAAGCGCCCCCGCCGCCACCGGGATAAGTGCGGCGTTATAGGCAAAGGCCCAGAACAGGTTCTGGCGGATATTGCGCAGGGTGCGGCGCGACAGATCAAGCGCATTGACCACGCCCGAAAGGTCGCCCGACATCAACACCACATCGGCCGCCTCGATCGCCACATCGGTGCCGGTGCCCACGGCAATGCCGATATCGGCGTGGGCAAGGGCAGGGGCGTCGTTGATCCCGTCGCCGACAAAGGCCAGCGTGCCGAACCGCTCGCCAAGGGCGGTGAGCGCATGCACCTTGCCTTCGGGCAGAACCTCGGCCTCGACATGATCAATGCCAAGATCGCGCGCGATGGCCTCGGCGGTGCTCTGGCTGTCGCCGGTGATCATCGCCACCTTGACGCCCTTGGCATGAAGCGCGTCGATCACCGCCCGGCTTGTGGGTTTGAGGGCGTCGGCGATGCCAAGAACGGCGGCAAGGCGGCCATCAACCGCGATGTAGATCGCGCTTTGCCCTTTGTCGGAAAGGGCCGTGGCGGCGTGATCAAGCGCGCCTGTGTCAATCGCCTCGCGCAGCATCAGGCGATGCGCGCCGATCAACAGGTCATGGCCCTCGACCTGCGCGGAAATGCCATGACCGGGAATGGCCTTGAAGGTGCTCACCCTTGGCAGGGTCAGCTTGCGGCGCGCGGCCTCATCCTCGATCGCGCGGGCGATGGGATGCTCGGATTTGCCTTGCGCGGCGGCGGCAAGGCGCAGGATATCGTCGGCTGTCACATCGGGCAGGGTTTCAATCACGGTGATGCCGGGCCTGCCGATGGTCAGCGTGCCGGTCTTGTCAAAGGCCACCACGCGCACCTCGTCAAGCCGCTGCAACGCCTCGCCCTTGCGAAACAGAACGCCGATTTCGGCGGCGCGCCCGGTGCCCACCATGATCGAGGTCGGCGTCGCCAGACCCATAGCGCAGGGGCAGGCGATGATCAGCACCGACACCCCGGCCACAAGCGCATGGGTCAGCGCGGGCGCGGGCCCGAAGGCCAGCCAGAGCGCCACGGCGACAAAGGCCACGGCCATCACCACCGGCACGAAAATACGCACGACCTTGTCGGCCAGGGCCTGCACCGGGAGTTTTGCGCCCTGGGCCTGTTCCACCATCTCGATGATCCGGGCAAGCACGGTGTCGCCCCCGACCGCCGTGGCACGATAGCTCAGCGCGCCGGCACCGTTGATCGTGCCGCCGACAAGCATGTCGCCGGTGGATTTGGCCACCGGGTCAGGTTCGCCGGTGATCATTGCCTCATCTATGTAGGAACTGCCCTCGACCACCTCGCCGTCAAGCGCCACACGCTCGCCGGGGCGCAGGTGGATAAGATCGCCGACCGCCACCTGATCAATCGACAGGTCGATGATCTTGCCTTTGCGCTCGACCCGCGCGGTTTCGGGCTGAAGCGCGATCAGCTTCTGGATCGCGGCGCCGGTGCGCCCCTTGGCGCGCGCCTCAAGCCAGCGGCCCAGCAGGATCAGGGTGACGATCACGGCGGCGGCTTCGAAATAGACGGCGCGGGTGTTTTCGGGTAGAACGCCGGGTGCAAGCAGAGCCAGCGTCGAATAGGCCCAGGCCGCCGAGGTGCCAAGCGCGACAAGGCTGTTCATATCGGGCGCGCCCTTGATCAGGGCGGGAACACCAAGGCGAAAGAACTGCCGCCCCGGCCAGATCAGCACAAGCGTGGTCAGGATGAACTGCACGCCCCAGGATACGGTGGTGCCGATGCTGCCCGCAATCAGAGCGGCCATGCCGGGGATCACGTGACTGCCCATTTCAAGCAGAAACACCGGCAGGGTCAGCGCGGCGGCAATCAGGGTTTGGCGGCGGGCATGCGCGGCCTCGGCGGCGCGGCGCGCGGCCTGATCATCGGGCGTGCCGTCCTTGGGGCGGGTGGGATATCCGGCCTCGGTCAGCCCCCGCGCCAGTTGGTTGGCATCGGTGCTTCCGGACAAATAACGCACCTGCGCGGTCTCATTCGCCAGATTGACCGAGGCCGACAGAACCGCGGGCACCGCCAAAAGCGCACGCTCGACGCGCCCGACGCAAGAGGCGCAGGTCATGCCGGTGACGTTCAAGGTCACGGTTTCTTCGCGGGCGGGGTAATTGGCGGCGCTCAGTGCCTTGGCGATGGCGGTGGCATCTGCGCCCTCAAGATGCATCTGCGCGCGGCCGGTGGCGAAATTGACGGCCACATCGCTTACACCGTTGACCCCCTCAAGCGCACGCTCGGCGCGCCCGGCGCAGGCGGCGCAACTCAGGCCCTGAACGTCGATTCTGATTTCTGTGCCGGTGGTCATGGGGGTATCCTGCTTTTCTGGCTCTGGGGCATAGATAGGGGTTCCAGTCACTGGAAGGTCAAGAGGGCACGTGAAAAATTGATACTTGGCTCGGGCTTTTGCCGCTCCTCCGGGGCGATGTTGCACTTGCGCGCCGTGACCCTTTGACCCCACTGAAAGAAGAGAGAAAGAGATGAAAGACAGCAAGCAAACGGGCGGATATCGCGGTGGCAGTCGACTTTGACACGAAGAGCGCCCGCGTCGATAATCCCAAGGACAACCGCGTAAAAGTGGAAATGCCGGGCAAATTCCATGGTTATAATAACGGGCGAATTGAACCGGCTTGTGATTTTGTATGGGGGCTGTCTGATGGGGCGGCCCCTATTTCAGTATGTGCATTCCTGGTGATATTTTGGCCCGTGACGGGCGTGGCGCGACCCCAATCAGAACAACGCAACCCGGCGAGGGACCGCCACAGGGAGACGCGCGATGGATGGAGGCCCGACACAAGGCCGACCGGCGCCGTGCGATGGCGCCGCTGCCGCAAAGGGTGTCGTGGTCGATCAGGCGCTTTGGTCGTATTTGCGCCCCGGCAGCGATATTGCCGATTTCGGCAAGGCCTGGCGGGCGCTGCAATGCCAGATCATCGACGGGGTCACGGCCGCCGCTCTGGTGATGCCCGACCCCGATGCCGGCGCGCGGTTCGTGCCGGTGGCGATCTGGCCCGACGCGGGCGATCTTGACGATCATCTTGCGGTGACCACCGAACATGCCATGGCCGAACAGCGCGGTGTTCTGCGCGAAATGCCCGGCGGTGGCGGGATGGTGTCGCTGGCCTATCCGTTCCTGCTTGAGGGGCGCGTGATCGGGGCGATCACCCTGCGCATGCCCAACCGCGACAGCGCCGAGATGCGTCGGATCATGCGGCAATTGCAATGGGGCGCGGGCTGGATCGAGCTTTTGGACCGGCGCAGCGCGGTTCGCGATATTGCCGCCGAACGTGATCGCGGGCAGGCGGCGCTTGATGTGGTGGTGACCCTGCT
>JAVVFB010000276.1:0-3868 GCA_032251095.1 Roseovarius sp.
AATGCGCTGCGGTGTCATTCGGTGTCCTTCGGGGCGATTTGGCTGGTACCATCGGTCTCGGTGATCTCGATATGCTGGGCCCTCTCGCCAAGCTCGGCAAAAAGCTCTGCACCTGTGCCTGTCATCCAGGCCTGCGCGCCCAATGCACAGATTTCGTCATAAAGCGCGGCGCGGCGGGTGGCGTCAAGATGGGCGGCAACCTCATCAAGCAGCAAAAGCGGCGGTGCACCGAAATCGCGCGCAAGGGCGCGGGCATTGGCCAGGATCAGCGAGACCAAAAGCGCCTTTTGCTCGCCGGTCGAACAGTCAGCCGCAGGCACCCCCTTGGCCGCATAAACTCCGTAAAGGTCGGCGCGATGCGGCCCCACCAGAGTGCGCCCGGCCATCAGATCGCGAAACCTGCTTTCGGCAAGCGCCTCGCGCAGATCCTCGGCGCTTTCGGGCATCTCGCCTTCGGTTTGAGTCAGGTCAAGCTCGGCCGTTGGAAAGGCCGTCTGCGCCTCGATCTGCGCTTCGGCGATCTGGGCAAGGGCGGCTTGCCGATTGGCATGAATCTGCGCCCCGGCCTCGGCCATTTGCCGCTCCAGCGCAAGATACCAATGCGCATCGCGCACCTGATCCTTCAAAAGGCGATTGCGTTCGCGCATCGCCTTGTCATAGGCCAGCGCTGAATCGCCGTGTCCGGGCAGGAAACTCATCGTCATACGATCCAGAAACCGCCGCCGCCCCTCGGCCCCCTCGATCCAGAGCCGATCCATCGACGGCACCAGCCACAGCACCCGCCCTACCCGACCCAGCGCCATTTGCGTGGCGGCTTTTTCGTCAATACGCACCTGTCGCGGCGCGCCGTCCTGAGCGGTGATCTCGATCTCGTGCACCTGGTGCAGCGAGTGTAACAGCCCGCTCAGCTTCCAACCTAGGGCCTCCGGCCTACGCACCATATCCTGCGCCGCCGCCCGGCGAAGCCCGCGCCCTGGCGAGAAAAGCGAGACCGCTTCGAGGATATTGGTCTTGCCCGCCCCGTTGGGCCCATGAAGAACGACAGGGCGCGCATCAAGCGTCAACCGCGCCGACTTATGCGAGCGGAAATGCGAGAGACTGAGCTCTGACAGGTAGAGGCCGGGCATCTATTGCCCTTCTTCTTGGCAAAAATACTCCCGCCGGAGGCTCCGACAGGTGTTAAACGCGCATCGGCATCACGACATAAACCGCCGTCGTGTCATTGCCTTCGCGCATCAGGGTCGGATCGCCGGACGAGTTGAACAGAAACACGGCGTTTTCCCGGTCAACCTGGCTTGCGATTTCCAGCAGGTACTTGGCGTTAAAGCCGATTTCAAGCCGCTCATCGCCGTAGGCCACGGCAAGCTCTTCCTCGGCGGCGCCGCTATCGGGCGCATTGACCGATAGCACAAGGCGGTCTTCGTCCAGCGACAGCTTGACGGCGCGCGAGCGCTCCGAACTCACGGTCGCGACGCGATCGACGGCCTGGGCAAATTCGGCGGCATCTACTTCCATCCGGCGGGTATTGCCGGTTGGAATGACGCGGGTGTAATCTGGAAAGGTGCCGTCAATCACCTTCGAAGTAAGGGTGATATCGGGGGTTGCAAAGCGAATCTTGGTTTCGGACACCGACACGGCAATCTTCATGTCGTCATCTTCCAGCAGTTTACGCAGTTCGCCCACGGTTTTGCGCGGTACAATCACGCCGGGCATGTCTGCGGCCCCTTCGGGCAGATCCGCGTCAATGCGGGCAAGACGATGGCCATCGGTGGCGACACAGCGCAGCACCTTGCCACCATCACTATCAGAGACATGCATATAAACGCCGTTCAGGTAATACCGGGTTTCCTCGGTCGAAATAGCGAATTTGGACTTGTCGAACAACCGCCGCAAAACCGGCGCAGGGGCGCTGAAATTGCTGGCATATTCAGAGCTTGCCATGACCGGAAAATCTTCTTTCGGCAGGGTGGCGAGATTAAAGTTAGACCGTCCTGCCTGAACGGTCAGGCGCCCGGCGGTTCCGTCATCGGCCAGCGTGACAAGCGCGCCATCAGGCAGTTTGCGCACGATTTCGTGCAGCATCACCGCGGATACGGTTGTCGAACCGGCGCGCTCGACCATGGCAGGAGCCTTGTCGACGACTTCGATATCAAGGTCGGTCGCACGGAACTGAACCGAGTTTCCCTCGGCCTCGATCAACACATTGGCGAGGATCGGAATGGTATTGCGCCGCTCGACCACGGATTGTGCTTGTGACACGGCCTTAAGCAGTGCGCCGCGTTCGATGCTGAGTTTCATACCCTCGCTCCCTATGAGGTGCCGGTTTAGCGCCGGGAGGGGCACGGTATCAATTTCCCCCTGCGGCTCAAGTGCTTTATTGCGTTTTCGGCTGTATTTGTCACAGCGTCAAGAGCAGACCCCGCCCCAAAGGGCGAGGCTGCCCGACACGGGCGGACGAGCGCGGCGCCTAGCCCTCAAGTGTGCGGCGCAAAAGCTCCAGATCCTCGGCGATCTGGGCATCCTGAATGCGCAGTTCTTCGATCCGCTTGACGCCATGCATGACGGTGGTGTGATCCCGCCCGCCAAACCGGCGACCGATTTCGGGCAAAGAGCGGCTTGTCATCTGTTTGCACAGAAACATCGCCACCTGTCGCGGGCGCGCAAAGCTGCGCAGGCGTTTGGGGCCGATCATGTCGCTCAGGCGAATGTTGTAGTGATCCGAGACCTTGCGCTGAATTTCCTCGACCGAGACCTTGCGCTCGGACGCGCGCAGAACATCGGCCAGACAATCCTGGGTCAGTTCAAGCGTGATCGGCTGACCGACAAGCGAGGCAAAGGCAAACAACCGGGTCAGAGCGCCTTCGAGAACGCGCACATTGGTGCTGATGCGGTGTGCAAGGAACTCAAGCACACCATCGGCCATGATCAGGTCAGGATATTGCTCGCGGTGGCGTTCGACCTTGGATTGAAGGATGCCAAGGCGCAATTCGTAATCGGTCGGGTGCAGATCAACCACCAGCCCGCATTGCAGGCGCGATTTGATCCGCTCTTCGAGATTGGCAATCTCGCCGGGGGCGCGGTCGGCGGAAATCACGATCTGTTTGTTCTGATCGACCAGTGCGTTGAAGGTGTGGAAAAACTCTTCCTGGGTGCTGTCTTTGCCGGCGATGAATTGCACGTCATCAACCATGAGAACATCAACCGAGCGGAACATTTCCTTGAAATCCATCATCTTGCGGTCGCGCAGGGCCTGCACGAAGCGATACATGAACTGTTCCGCCGAGAGATAGACAACATTCAGGTCCGGGCGGCTTGTCTGAAGCTCCCACGCGATGGCGTGCATCAGGTGGGTTTTGCCAAGGCCGACCCCACCGTAAAGGAACAGCGGGTTGAACGTGGTCGGCCCGCCTTCGGCGACGCGGCGCGCGGCGGCATTGGCAAGCTCGTTCGGCTTGCCGACAACGAAGGTGTCAAAGGTAAAACGCTCGTCGAGCGGCGCGGTTGGCAGCATGCTGTCGCCACCGGAGGACGCGATGTTGCCGGCCCCGGTCTGGGGCGTGCGCGTCGCGGTCCGTGTTGGGCGCTCGGAGGTGTTGGCAGGCACCTGAAAGTGGATGCGTCGCACGTCCGGCACAAGCGCATTCATCTGATAGAGGATCAGATCCCCAAAGTGCTGTGAGACGTAATTGCCCAAAAAGCTGGTCGGGACATGAAAGGTTGCCACGCCATCCGCGAGTTTGGAAAACTCCAGCGGCTCGATCCAGTTCTTGAAATTGCTCTGCCCAACCGATTGCTGAAGCTTCTGCTTCAACTGGCCCCATTGATCCTGTGTCATGCTTTCCCGTTCCGCGACTCTTCCACCATCCAA
>JAVVFB010000277.1:0-3856 GCA_032251095.1 Roseovarius sp.
GCCTCGTTCCGCCGTATCGCAACCCGATACGAGAAGACGTCACGCAATTTCCTGTCGATGATCAAACTGGCGTCAGTTTCTTGATCCCAGTTTGGCTTTTCGGGGCAATGATCCCGTGTTCGGAGAGGTGCGACCGAAGAGCATTAATCGTCTGGGTGCGTTGTCCGATGAACATCTGACAGGTGCGATAGGCCATAGCGCTGACCTGCTGCTCCTCAGACTTGACCTCGACAAATCTCATGTTCCTGCGTGAAACGGCTTCCGTGATTGCTTGCGCATCTGCCGTGTCGTTCTTCTGACGTTTGACATACGGTTTTACATATTGTGGAGGAACAAGTCGCGTACCATGGCCCAACTTGCCGATCTCGCGTGCCCAGTCATGCGCCGTTGCGCAGGCCTCAATCGCAACCAAGCAGTTCGGTTGTTCGGACAAAAAGGGAAAAACCTGACCCTTGGACAGCTTTTTGCGAAAAACCACTGTCCCGTTGTCAAGTGTCCCGTGCAGATGGAAAACGTTCTTTGCAAGATTAATGCCGATGATGGTAGCGTGCGTCATTTGGATGTCTACAGTTTCTATGCTTCCGTGACGTCGTCATGACGACACTTGGCACATTGTGATGCCTTCAGGTGGCGGCATCCACACCATCAACTTTCGCCCATATCTCCCTGAAAGCAGGTCACTTCCCCTCTTCTGCCCCTCTCGGATTGCGCCTATACTTCCCGCAAAGCACTAAGGCATAAACCGGGGCGCGAGCATGGCAAAGACCACGGAACACCAGAGCAATTTCAACATCGTGATTGTCGGTCAGGGCGGGCGGTTGCAATTCGAGGCACTGATTTTCGCGGCCTCGCTGCGCGATCAGAGCCCTGAGTTCAAAGGACGGCTGTTCGTCGCCGAACCCCAGCCGGGTGCGCTCTGGCCCAATGATCCGCGTATCAAGGGTGACGAAACCCGCGCCCTTCTGGAAGAGCTCGGTGCCGAAATCATCCCGTTCGAGAGCAAGCATTTCGGCCATTCCTATCCCTATGGCAACAAGATCGAGGCCCTTCTGAGCCTGCCCGAAGGCGAGCCTTTCGTCTTTTTCGACAGTGATACGCTTGTGACCGGTGACCTGACGCAGGTGCCGTTTGATTTCAACCGCCCCACCGCCTCGATGCGGCGCGAGGGCACCTGGCCGCAGCTTGAACTCTACGGCCCCGGCTATGGCGCCATCTGGAAATCGCTCTACGACAAGTTCGGACTTGATTTTGAAAGCTCTCTGGATCTGAGCCAACCCGAAGAATACTGGCAGCGTTATCTTTATTTCAACGCCGGTTTTTTCTTTTACAAATGCCCGCATGCCTTTGGTCAGCGGTTTCTGGACTATGCCCTTGCCATCGCCAAGGATGCCCCACCGGAACTGATCTGTCAGGCGCTTGACCCCTGGCTTGATCAGGTGGCCCTGCCTTTGGTGATCCATTCACTTGGCGGGGGGCGTGACACGATACCGACGGGTCTTTTGGATGGGGAAATCACTTGCCATTACCGGATTCTGCCGCTGCTCTATGCACGTGAATCCGATCATGTGGTCGAGGTTCTGGAAAGCATTACCGCGCCCAACCGGGTCAAAAAGGTGCTCAAGGAATACGATCCGATCAAGCGGATGATCTATCAGGGACGCGGCCAGAAAGTGCGCGCACTTTTTGACCGGGACGACCTACCCCACCGCGAACAGGCGATCCGCAACACGATCAAGCGCAACGGGTTCTGGATGCGCTAGAGCATGTTGCTCAAAAGTGGGAACCGGTTTTGAGCGATCCGAACATGCAAAATCAATAGGTGAGATTTTTCGGCGAAAAATCTTGCCGCTCAAGACGCGAACACAGTGCCCATATCGGCAAAGCCCTTTAATTCCAACGGGTTGCCCGAGGGGTCGCAAAAGAACATTGTCCATTGCTCGCCGGGCTCTCCCTCGAAGCGCACTGTGGGCGCGATCACGAACTCTGTTCCTGCCGCTTTGAGCCGGGCCGCCACCTCGCGCCATGTCTCAAGCGGAAGGACCACCCCGAAATGCGGCATCTGCACCATGTGATCGCCGACCTTTCCAGTCGGTTTCGTGGCGAAGGGCACGCCAAGGTGCAGGCTGAGCTGATGGCCGAAAAAATCGAAATCGACCCATGTATCGGTCGATCGGCCCTCGGTCGCGCCCAAAAGCCCGCCATAAAAGCCGCGTGCCGCGTCCAGATCAGTTACATTGATCGCCAGATGAAACGGATATGCCATATTGGCCTCCCTTGAAAATATCAACGCCGGTTGTGGCGCAAACTCGGATGCCCTAAACCCGAATGCAAGCATTTCCGAGGAGGATGGACCAAATGGCTTATGGCTTTGACACATTGCAAATTCACGCCGGCGCTCGGCCTGACCCCGCCACCGGCGCGCGGCAGGTGCCAATTTACCAGACGACCGCCTATGTATTCCGCGATGCCGAACACGCCGCAGCGCTCTTCAACCTGCAAGAGGTGGGATATATCTATTCGCGCCTGACCAACCCGACCGTTGCCGCCTTGCAAGAACGTGTGGCCACGCTTGAGGGCGGCGTCGGCGCAGTGTGTTGTTCGTCGGGCCATGCGGCCCAGATCATGGCGCTTTTCCCGCTGATGGGGCCGGGCCTCAACGTGGTGGTCTCGACCCGGCTTTACGGTGGTTCGATCACCCAGTTCAGCCAGACCATCAAGCGCTTTGGCTGGTCGGCGACATTCGTTGATATCGACGATCTCGATGCCATAAACGCCGCGATTGATGACAACACCCGCGCCATCTTTTGCGAATCCATCGCCAATCCCGGCGGTCATATCGCCGATCTGGATGCGATTGCGAAGGTTGCCGATGCCGCCGGTCTGCCGCTGATTGTCGATAACACAAGCGCCACGCCGTATCTGTGTCGCCCGATCGAGCATGGCGCGACCCTCGTTGTGCATTCGATGACCAAATACCTTACTGGCAATGGCACCGTCACCGGCGGTGTTGTGGTGGATTCGGGCAATTTCGACTGGTCCGCTTCGGATAAATTCCCCTCGCTGAGCGCCCCCGAGCCCGCCTATCACGGCCTCAAGTTCCATGAGACTTTCGGCCCGCTCGCGTTTACCTTTCACGGCATCGCCATCGGTCTGCGCGATCTCGGCATGACCCTCAATCCGCAAGCCGCGCATTACACGCTGATGGGGATTGAGACCCTCAGCTTGCGCATGGATCGCCACGTTCAGAACGCTGAAAAGGTGGCCGGCTGGCTTGAAAGCCACCCGACGATCGAGGCGGTGACCTATGCCGGGCTGGCCTCATCGCCCTATCATGACCGGGTTGCGCGGATTTGCCCCAAGGGCGCCGGCGGGCTGTTTACGATTGCCCTTAAAGGCGGCTATGACGCCTGCACGCGCTTTGTCGACAGCCTTGAATTGTTCAGCCATGTGGCCAATCTTGGCGATACAAGAAGCCTTGTGATCCATTCTGCCTCGACCACGCACCGCCAGCTTTCGCCGGAACAACAGACCGCCGCCGGGGCCGCGCCGAACGTGGTGCGGATCTCTATCGGGATCGAGGATGCGGCCGATATCATCGCCGATCTGGATCAGGCGCTGACCAAGGCCCACGGCTAACGCGGCACCCTCCCCTGCCCGGCCCTGCGGCTTGCGCTGCCGGGCGGGGGTTTTTGTTTGCCTCGGCGCGAAGCTGCTATAAAATCAACATGGTGAAGGCAGGACTCCCGATTGCGCCTTTCCAGTGTTAGAGCCGTATATATGAAACCCAATTTCGCCTTATCCCTGTCCTTTGAGGGCATCGCCCTTTTGCACCGCGCGGGCGCGGGCTGGCATCTGG
>JAVVFB010000278.1:0-3834 GCA_032251095.1 Roseovarius sp.
CTTTACCGAACGCCATGTTTCCCGGCCGGGGCGGGGCCGGATTACGTGAATGGCGCGGCGGTGCTGGAGTTTGCCGGGAACGCGCAGGATGTGCTGGCGCTTTTGCACCGGGTCGAGGCCGCCTTTGGTCGCGAGCGGGTGCGCCGCTGGGGGCAACGCACGCTTGATCTTGACCTGATTGCGATGGGAAATCAGGTTTTGCCTGACGCCGAGACATTTGCGGCCTGGCATGATCTTGCGCCCGATGCACAGATCGCGCGCGCGCCCGATCAGCTTGTCCTGCCCCATCCCAGGATGCAGGAGCGCGCCTTTGTGCTGGTGCCTCTGGCCGAGGTGGCGCCGGGCTGGGTACACCCGGTGCTTGGCAAAACGGTCAGGCAGATGCTTGAAGCCTTGCCGCAGGCAGAGAGGGATGGGGTTGTTTTGCTGTGATTCTGTGCTTGTAAATCCTGTATTGACACCCTAGATACAGGGCTTCTGAAAACCTGCCCCTATTCCTCGGAGGTCAAATGGCCCGCGTTACCACAGAAGATTGCGTTGATAAGGTCCCGAACCGGTTTGATCTGGTGATGCTCGCCGCGCACCGCGCCCGCGAAATCGCAGCAGGCGCGCCGCTGACCGTGGATCGCGACAACGACAAGAACCCGGTCGTGGCGCTGCGCGAAATAGCCGAAGAAACCCAGTCGGCGGATGATCTGCGCGAACGTCTGATCGAATCGAACCAGACCCAGATCGAAGTTGACGAGCCGGAAGAAGATTCCATGGCTCTGTTGATGGGGGGCGAGGCCGACAAGCCCGAGGTCGATGACATGTCCGAAGAAAAACTTCTGCGGGCTCTGATGGAAGCACAGGGGCAGGGCTGAGCCTTACCCCCCACCAAAGGCACAGATCAGATGATCGCCGTTGACGACCTGATCACGCTTGTGCGGCATTACAATCCCAAGACCAACGAAGCCTTGATTCGCGCGGCCTATGATTATGGCCGCGCAATGCACGAGGGCCAATTTCGCCATTCCGGCGAGCCTTATTTCACGCATCCCGTCGCCGTCGCCGCGATCCTGACCGAACAGCGGCTGGATGATGCGACGATCATCACCGCGCTTTTGCATGACACGATCGAGGATACCAAAGCCTCGTATCAGACCGTGGAAGAGTTGTTCGGGCGTGAGGTGGCCGATCTTGTGGATGGGGTCACCAAGCTGACCAATCTGCAACTCAGCAGCTCCGAGACCAAACAGGCGGAAAATTTTCGCAAGCTGTTCATGGCGATGTCCAAGGATCTGCGGGTCATTCTGGTCAAGCTGGCGGATCGCTTGCACAACATGCGCACGATCAAGGCGATGCGCCCCGACAAGCAGGCCCAGAAGGCCCGCGAGACCATGGATATCTTTGCGCCGCTGGCGGGGCGGATGGGCATGCAATGGATGCGCGAAGAGCTGGAGGATCTGGCGTTTCGGGTGCTCAATCCGGATGCCCGTGCCAGCATCATCCGCCGCTTTATAACCCTGCAAAAAGAAACCGGCGATGTGATCGAGCGAATCACCAATGACATGTGTTACGAGCTTGACAAGGCTGGAATCACCGCCGAGGTGTTGGGCCGTGCGAAAAAGCCCTATTCGATCTGGCGCAAGATGCAGGAAAAGGAGCTGGGCTTTTCGCGCCTTTCGGACATCTACGGCTTTCGCGTCGTGACCCGGAGCGAGAACGACTGTTACGCGGTGCTTGGCGCGATCCATCAACGCTGGCGCGCGGTACCGGGGCGGTTCAAGGATTACATCAGCCAGCCGAAATCGAATGGCTATCGCTCGATCCATACCACGGTGTCGGGCCGCGATGGCAAGCGCGTCGAGGTTCAGATCAGAACCCGCCAGATGCATGACGTGGCCGAAACCGGGGTTGCCGCGCATTGGTCCTATCGCGACGGGGTGCGCAGCGAGAACCCCTTCGCAGTCGATCCCGCGCGCTGGATTTCATCGGTCACCGAACAGTTTGACGCCGAAGAAGACCACACCGAATTCATGGAAGCGGTCAAGCTTGAGATGTACGCCGATCAGGTGTTCTGTTTCACGCCCAAGGGCGATGTGATCAAGCTGCCGCGCGGGGCGACGCCGATTGATTTCGCCTATGCCATTCACACAAGGATCGGGCATGTTTGTGTCGGGGCCAAGATCGACGGTATGCGGGTGCCGCTCTGGACCCGGATCAAGAACGGACAATCGGTCGAGGTGATCACCGCAGAGGGCCAGACGCCACAGGCGACCTGGCTTGATATTGCCACCACTGGCAAGGCCCGCAGCGCCATTCGCCGCGCTCTGCGCGAGCTGGATCGCGACCGCTTTATCAAGCTGGGCCGTGAATTGGCGCGCTCGGCGTTCGAGCATGTTGGCAAAAAGGCCACCGACAAGGCGCTTGAGGCGGCGGCGCGTACGCTGCGTCTTCGGGATGCCGAAGAGGTGCGCGCGCGCCTTGGCAGCGCCGAATTGACCGCGCATCAGGTGTTGAACGCGGTCTATCCGGATTTGGTGCCCGACCATAGCAACGAGGTGGCGCGCGATTTTGCGGTGATCGGCCTTGAGGCGGATCAGAGCTTTGAACGCGCGCGCTGTTGCCAGCCGCTTCCGGGCGAGCGGATCGTTGGCATCACCTATCGCGGGCGCGGTGTGGTGATCCATGCGATTGATTGCGAAACCCTGTCGGCCTATGACGATCAGCCGCAGCGCTGGCTTGACTTGCATTGGCACAACGGAACTCACCCTGCGGGCTATGCGGTGACGCTTGATGTCACGATTGGCAACGATGCCGGCGTGATGGGGCGGATTTGCACCTTGATCGGAGAGCAGAAGGCCAATATCTCGGACTTGACCTTTGTTGACCGGAAACCAGATTTTTACCGATTGCTTATAGATGTGGATTTGCGCGATACCGAACACCTGCATGGTGTATTGTCCGCGCTTGATGCCGAAACCGACGTCGCCGCTGTAGAGCGTTATCGTGATCCGTCCCGGTCCGGGGCTATGCAGAGCCATGAACCCTAGGAGCCTGACCGTTGGTTTTCAAACGCCGAGACAAACGCCCCTTCTGGAAGGTCATTTCTGACTTTCTGTGGCCCCGTGGTGGCTGGGCGCGGGCGTTTACCTATATCAAGCATCGCCTGCATCGCCTGCCGGACCCGCCGCACCGGATTGCGCGGGGGATTTTCGCGGGCGTTTTCACCACCTTCACGCCGTTTTACGGGATGCATTTCATAGTTGCGGCGTTTCTGGCCTGGGTGCTGCGCGGCAGCATCCCGGCGGCGCTGTTGGGGACGTTCTTTGGCAATCCGCTGACCTATGTGCCCATCGGGGTGGCCTCTTTGCAGACCGGGCATTTCATTCTTGGGCGCACCGGCCCCGGCGAAGACGAAGTGCGCCGCTCGCTTGGCGGCAAGTTCATTGATGCGGGGGACGATCTGCGCACCAACTTCCTTGCGATGTTTTCCGAGCGCGAGGCCGACTGGCACAGCTTGCATGTGTTTTATGACGAGGTGTTCTTCCCCTATATGATCGGCGGGATCATTCCGGGCATCATCACCGCGCTTATTTGCTATTACCTTAGCCTGCCGGTCCTTCAGGCCTATCAGAACCGCCGCAAGGGCGCGCTCAAGGCAAAATGGGCGGCGTTGAAGGAAAAAAAGGCACTCAAGGCTGACGCCAAGCCAAAACAGGACTAGGTTCAGTCCCGAGTCGCTTTGAAACAAAGGAAAAGCCGATGCCGTTTGAGGGGAAACTGCGCCTTGGCGTGAATATCGACCATGTTGCCACGGTGCGAAACGCGCGTGGCGGGGCCTATCCTGAT
>JAVVFB010000279.1:0-3719 GCA_032251095.1 Roseovarius sp.
CGGCGGATCGTACGTGGAAGGCCGATGTTTTGATCGAGGGCGAGACGATCAAACAGATCGGTGAAGACCTCAAGGGCGATGAGTATATCGACGCGGAAGGGGCCTATGTCATCCCCGGCGGGATTGATCCGCATACCCATCTTGAGATGCCCTTTATGGGCACCACCGCAGCCGAGACGTTCGCGACCGGCACTTGGGCTGCGGCCTGTGGCGGAACGACGATGCTGGTGGACTTCTGCCTGCCCGGTGCCGACGGCTCGATCAAGAACGCAATCAACGAATGGCATCGGAAATCTGCACCGCAGATTTGCAGCGATATCGGCTATCACATGGCGATCACCGGCTGGAATGAAAATGTGTTTTCCGAGATGGAAGACGCGGTGAAAATGGGCGTCAACTCGTTCAAGCATTTCATGGCCTACAAGGGCGCTTTGATGATCGAAGACGACGAGATGTTTGCCAGTTTCAAGCGCTGTGCGGAACTGGGCGCGCTGCCGATGGTGCATGCCGAGAACGGTGATCTGGTCGCCGAGATGCAGCAGAAATACTTTGATCAGGGCATCACCGGGCCAGAGGGGCACGCCTATTCGCGCCCACCCGAATTTGAGGGTGAGGCGGCCAACCGCGCGATCTGTATCGCCGATGCGGCGGGGGTGCCTTTGTACATCGTGCATGTCAGTTGCGAGCAGGCGCATGAGGCGATCCGGCGCGCGCGTCAAAAAGGTATGCGGGTTTACGGCGAGCCGTTGATTCAGTTCCTGACGCTGGATGAAAGCGAATATTTCAACACCGATTGGGATCATGCCGCGCGCCGCGTGATGTCGCCACCGTTCCGCAACAAGGCGCATCAGGATAGCCTCTGGGCCGGGCTTCAATCCGGGTCTTTACAGGTCGTGGCCACCGATCACGCCGCCTTTTCCACCGCGCAAAAACGCGCCGGGCGCGATGATTTTCGCATCATCCCCAATGGGTCAAACGGGGTGGAGGAACGCCTTGCCATGCTTTGGACCCAAGGCGTGGACACCGGCCGCCTGACGCCGAATGAGTTTGTCGCCACGACCAGCACGAACGTAGCCAAGATATTGAATATATACCCGAGAAAGGGTGCGATCGTCGAAGGGGCCGATGCCGATATCGTGGTCTGGGACCCCAAGATCACCAAGACCATCAGCGCCTCGAACCACCACTCTATCCTTGATTACAACGTCTTTGAGGGCTTTGAGGTCAAGGCGCAAAGCCGCTATACCCTGTCGCGCGGCGAGGTCATCTGGGCCTGGGGCCAAAACTCGCAACCGCAACCCGGTCGCGGCCGATTTGTACCCCGCCCGGCCTTTCCATCGGCGCATGAAGCGCTTAGCAAATGGAAGGCCCTGACCGCACCCAAGATGATCAAGCGCGACCCGCTCAACATTCCGGCAGGTATCTAAGATTAACGTCTCCCCTGCGGCAAAGTGCGGGGGATGGCTTGACAATGACACAGCAGCACGGCGCAGTAGGGTCGGGCAAGCGGGGGATGAGGTTTGACCAGTGACACGGTGATCAGCGCAAGGGATTTGTCGCTGACCTTCCAGACAAATGACGGGCCGGTGCATGCGCTCAAGGATGTATGCCTTGAGGTGCAGCAAGGCGATTTCGTAAGCTTCATCGGCCCCTCGGGCTGTGGAAAAACCACTTTTCTGCGGGTTATGGCCGACCTCGAACACCCCACCGACGGGCAGATCACCGTAAATGGCATCAGCCCCGAAGACGCCCGCAAATCGCGCGCCTATGGCTATGTGTTTCAGGCGGCGGGGCTCTATCCGTGGCGTACGATTGGCGGCAATATCCGCCTGCCGCTTGAGATCATGGGCTATGCCAAGGCCGATCAGGACGCACGGGTGCAGCGCGTTCTTGACCTGGTTGATCTGGCGGGGTTTGAGAAAAAATTCCCCTGGCAACTGTCGGGTGGCATGCAGCAGCGCGCCAGCATCGCGCGTGCGCTGGCGTTTGACGCCGATATTTTGTTGATGGACGAACCCTTTGGCGCACTTGATGAAATCGTTCGCGACCATTTGAACGAACAGCTTTTGGACCTGTGGAAACGAACCAGCAAGACCATCTGCTTTGTCACCCACTCGATCCCCGAGGCGGTGTACCTTTCAACCAAGATCGTGGTCATGTCGCCCCGCCCCGGCCGGATAACCGACATAATCGAGAGTCCGCTTCCCCGCGATCGCCCGCTGGATATCCGTGACACGCCTGAGTTCCTCGAGGTTGCCCATCGCGTGCGCGAGGGTCTGAGAGCGGGGCATGGCGATGCGGTATGACCCAGTGGCTTTGGCGAATGCCCCCTCCCGTAAGACGGGGAGAGGGACTTTCACCGTTCACGGCCATCGGCTCTCCAGCCTGTTCCGCTTTTATACAAAACCCCAAAATCCTTTCATCGTTCTTAAAATACTCAAAAAAATCGCTCAATCTCGCCCGTGGGGTTTGAGTACTTTTGGAACAGTGAAAGCAGGGACGACATGATGCGAAATCTTGTGCCTATTCTCATGGTAGTCGCCACCTTGTTCATGCTCTGGTACGGGGCGGCGGTTGCGCTTAATGCGCCTTGGGCGCGGGATCAGGCGGCACGCGCGGGGCAAGAGCTTGGGTTTGGCGCGCTGGTCGCCGAGACCTGGTCACAGGACAAGCCAAAGCTGCCCGCGCCGCATCAGGTGGCGGTTGAAATCTGGAAGACAACCGGCGCGATGGTGCTTACGGGGCGCGGGTTTTCAAAGCGCTCATTGTTTTATCACAGCTGGATCACCTTTAGCGCAACGGCGCTTGGCTTCGTGTTGGGCACCGCGCTTGGAATCGCGCTTGCAATCGGCATCGTCTATAATCGCACCATGGATATGAGCGTGATGCCTTGGGTCATTGCCAGCCAGACCATTCCCATTCTGGCGATTGCCCCGATGATCATCGTGGTGCTGAATGCGGTCGGTATTTCGGGGCTTCTGCCCAAGGCGATGATCTCGATGTATCTGTCGTTCTTTCCGGTGGTCGTTGGCATGGTCAAGGGACTGCGCAGCCCCGGGCCCATGCAGCTTGATCAGATGCGCACATGGAATGCGGGTGCGGCCCAGACCTTTTGGCGGCTGCGTCTGCCCTCCTCGATGCCCTATCTCTTTACCTCGCTCAAGGTGGGCATGGCCGCGAGCCTTGTGGGTGCCATTGTCGGCGAATTGCCCACCGGGGCGGTGGCCGGGCTTGGCGCGCGCCTGCTGGCGGGGAGTTATTATGGTCAGACCATCCAGATCTGGAGCGCCTTGATCATGGCCGCCACGCTTGCCGCCGTGCTCGTGGGTCTGATCGGGCTTGTTCAACGCATCACCCTCAAGCGTATGGGGATGTCATGATGGGCTGGCTTATGTTCGGAGCCGGTGTCTGGGGGCTTGGTTGGTGGATCAATTCCCGCCTGTCGCATCGCCCGAAAACACGCCTCACATCCTTGCTGGTGCCGGTGATTTTCGGTCTGACGCTTGTTGTGATCTGGGAAAGCCTTGTGCGCGGTCTCAACATCTCGCCGATCCTTCTGCCCCCCCCCACGGCGATTGCGGCGACCTTTGCCAAATCCACCGATATCCTGTGGCAAGATTTCGTCCAGACCGCGCTTAAGGGCGCTCTGTCGGGCTATATCATCGGCTGTGGTTTGGCGTTTCTGATCGCGGTTGCGATTGATCGCTTTCCGTTCCTGC
>JAVVFB010000027.1:0-19787 GCA_032251095.1 Roseovarius sp.
CTGTCTCGCAACAACATTTCAACCAGATACGCCGCCAACCTTCAAACAACCCAAACACCAGATTCAGTCATAGCTCGTAATCTGCACATCGCTCACACCATCAACTTTCAGCTATTGCTCCTGCTTGGCACTGCGCCGATCTTTGCGCGATTTGCGCGGCTCCGTCAGCAACCAACCCAACGGCTTTTCCACAAACGGACCCAACTTGCTTGGCCACGTCGGCGTCCGGACGTTGGGTTCACCATTAACCGCGATCCAGCAATTGAATGCCCGCTTGAACGGATTTTCCCACTTCCTGATGTGATCACGGGATTTTCCCAAGCGTCGCGCTGCCGTCAGCTTGTAAAATTCCGACCACACTTCTGACATCGGCAGCGGCGGTGCTTCAGCAGTTCCCATCAAAGCGACTGTCTCATCTGGATCAACCTGATCATCTGTCACACTGATAGTTTCGATGCGATCTAGAGCATGTTGCTCAAAAGTGGGAACCGGTTTTGAGCAATCCGAACATGCGAAATCAATAGGTTAGGGCGTGTTGCGTGAATGCGAATGAACGCGACACGCTCTAGCAAAGCGTCGTCCGGAAGGGTCGCGACCTTGTGTTCCCGGCAGATAGTTGAAGCCTCGTCCCTGTGCCACTTTGCGTACAGCCTCGAAAGCCGCGCGTGCGTCGGATGCGCGCCCATCCAGCTTTGCCTGCCAATGCTCTAGCTGTGCCTCCCAAACATGAGGTGCCTTCTGCCAAGCCAGCCTGTGCGTGTCTGTCTCAAGCGAAATCGAGATTATTCGCTTACGCGCCTCAACCTGCTCAGATCTCTTTGGAATGCGCCTCACGAGATACCATGTCTGCGCCCCGCAGGGTCAGCTTTAGGGCTTCGGGCATGGCAGGCTCTTGTCCTCAAGAGAGGTCACCATCCTTGCATGTCATGCAAATTGTCATGGAGGTATGGATCGGAAAATCCGCCGATCATAAAGTTATCACGTCATAACAAAGGGTTAAGGAGTGATAATTTTTGAAAAGTGGCGGACCGAGGAGGATTCGAACCCCCGACCCCTTGATTCGTAGTCAAGTACTCTATCCAGCTGAGCTATCGGTCCGTTGAGGCCAGCAATTAGACTCTGGCGCAGAGGTTTGCAAGGGCGTTTTGGCAGAAATTATGCTTCCTGGGATAAATTTCCCCTGGGCAGGGTGATGCAGAAGGACGTGCCGGTTTCATCGGTGCGTTCCAATGTAAGATTGCCGCCATGACCGCGCATCAATTCGATCGCGATGCTAAGCCCAAGACCTGTGCCGCCCTTGGTGACGCCGCCCTGGAAGGGCTTGAACAGATGCTCGCGCGCCTTGGCGGGAAGGCCGGGGCCGGTGTCGGAGACACGAATGATCCATTCTTTGTCATCCTCTGCGGCCATGATGCTTATTTCTCCGGGTTTACCAGAGTTTACAATCGCTTGTCGTGCATTCCTCACCAGGTTGGCAATCACACGATAGAGTTGTTCGGGATCGGCGCGCAAGAACAGGCTGTCGGGAATGTCCTGGGAAAAGCTGACATCGCTATCGCCCACCGAGAGGCGTTCACTGTCGATGACATCATCGACGATCTCGGTAAGGCGGAACCGGTTAAGCGTCGGGCCCGGCTCTTCGGCCTTGCCATAGGCCAGCGTCGCCTCGCACAGATGCACCGCGCGGGTCAGTGAATTCACCAGCTTGGGCGCCATGCGTTTGACGCTTGGGTCGTTGCTCATTTCTATGCGGTCGGTGAACAGCTGGGCACTGGTCAGGATATTGCGCAAATCATGGTTTACCTTGGCAACGGCGCCGCCCAATTGGGCAAGATGTTCTTTTTGTTTCAATGCGCCGGTCAGCTGGGTTTGCAGCGATTGCAGGGTTTCCTCGGCCTTGCGCAGTTCGGTAATGCCCGAGGAGGGGATGATCACGCGGCGCGCATCCTCGGGGGCGGCGGCATAGGCCTGCATGCTGCCAACCACCCGGCGGATGGGACGGACAAGCAGGCATTGCACCGACCAGATCAGCAGCACGGCGGTAAAGATCGAAATCACCAGCGACAGCATCAGGATGCGCAGACCGTAGTCGATCATCGCCATGCGCAATTCGTTGGTTTCAAGCGTGATCTCGATCAGAAGACCGCCCATGCGCACCGGCTGACCGATCACCCGGATCACCTGATCTTCGGGTGTGGCCAGCCGGACCATTGCGTCACGGATGAGTGTAAAGGCCGAGGCGGTGCGCAAATCGAAGGTCTGCGCGATCGGGCCGGGCATGGGCGAGCTCAGCACAAGCTGGCGCGCCTCGTCGCGGCGCAGCACCACGTTGAACACATCGGCATTGCGCAAAAGCTCTTCCTGAAGCTCTGGCGTGACCTCGGCATCGGCCAAAAGCACGAGCGAGGCGATTTGCGCCCGCTCAAGTCGGGTCAAAAGGAAATCCTCGCGAAAGCGCGCAATCGAGGGCACGAAGATCAGCACCTCCGCCAGCATCACAAAGACCGCTGTCAGGATCAGGAAGCGCCCTGAAAGAGAGTTCAGCAATCGCCTGCCTCCTTGCGTCTGCCTAGGGCATCCAGCCTTGGACAAACCGCACCACGCGTTTCACCATAGGGCTATCGAACAGTTTTGGCGAGAAATACGCCCCGGCCACGCGTTTGTTGATTTCGCCAAGCGTGGGGTAGGGCGCAACCATATTGGCAATATGTTTCATCTTGAGGTTATTGGCGAGGATGAAGGCCCAGAGATTGATCAGCTCGCCCGCCTGCGCCCCGGCAATCGAGGCGCCCACCGGGCGGCCGCGCACGACCATGACCTTGATAAGGCCTTCGGTCTTGCGCTCTGCAATGGCGCGGTCGTTGTGGTTGTAAGAAAAGCGCACCACCTCAAGATTGCCGCCATGTTCCTTGCGCGCGGCCGCCTCAGTAAGGCCGACATGCGCCAGTTCCGGGTCGGTATAGGTGGCCCAGGGAATATGATCGGTGCGTTCCTTGGCCGGCAGACCAAGCAGCGCCGAGCGGATGATAAGCCCGGCGTGATAACCCGCCATATGGGTGAATTGAAGCCCGCCCGCCACATCGCCGATGGCATAGACACGCCGGTTGGTGCTGCGCATGCCGGCATCGACCTTGATGCCGCGACGGGTGGTTTCGATCCCGGCCTTTTCGGCGTCAAGCTTGTCGATATTGGCCGCTCGTCCGACCGCCATCAAAAGATGGCTGCCCTTGAAGACGCGGCCATCCTTGGCCTCGACCTCGATCGCGCCGAGCTTGCCGCGGATTTCGGCGGCCATGGCGTCTTCGGCAATCTCGATGCCCTCTGCGGCAAAGCGCGCAAGCACCACGGCGGCCATTTCAGGGTCGTCGTTGCCAAGCGCCTTCATGCCCTCGATCACCGTTACCTCACAGCCAAGGCGGCGATGTGCCTGTGCCATTTCCATGCCGATGGGGCCGCCGCCGACCACCAGCAGGTGCCTGGGCTTGTCGCGCAGATCAAAGATCGTCTCGTTGGTCTCATAGGGCACGTTTTCAAGCCCCGGAATCGGCGGCACGAAGGGCGAAGAGCCGGTGGCGATCACGATCCGGCGGGCGGTGATCACATGCTCACCGGCCTGCACCTCTGTGGGCGAGATGAAGCGCCCGTATTCGCGGATCACCCGCACGCCCAAGCCCTCAAACCGTTCCTGGCTGTCGACCGGCTTGATCTGTTCGATCACATCGGCGACGTGATCCTTGGTGGCGGCGTAATCGACCGAGGGCGTCACATCGGCCACGCCGTAAACGCTGGCATGCGATTGGGCATAGGCCGCCTTGCCGCTGGCAATCAGCGCCTTCGAAGGCACACAGCCGAAGTTAAGACAATCGCCGCCCATCTTGTGACCTTCCAGCAGGATCACGCTTGCGCCCATCTGCACCGCGCCTGCCGCAACCGACAGACCGCCAGAGCCGGCCCCGATGATCAGAAGGTCCGCTTTCAACTTGGTCATGCTCAAATTCCTTTCTTGCCCCGCAGGGCCTTGATCAACATGGGCATTGCGGCAAGCGCGCTCAGGCCCAGAATGGGGCCGATGATCTGCGGCTCCCACAGCAATGACAGATCCGGGCTTTCGCCGCGATCAAAAACCTCGCCAAGACCGACGCCGATCCAGGTAAAGACGATGGCACCGGGGATGATGCCCAGAACGGTGGTCAGGGCAAAGTTGACGAACTTGACCCCGGCAAGCGCCGGCAAGAGATTGGCCACGAAAAACGGCACCGCAGGCACGAGGCGCATCAGGAAAAGAACGCTGATTTCGTTGTCATTGAGCCCCGCTTTGAGCTTTTTCAAAGTGCCGTCAGAAGTTTCAATCTTGGCCGCGAGGGTCTGGCCAAGGCCCCAGCGGGCGGCCAGAAAGATCGTGATCGCACCAAGGCTGGCGGCGGTGACGTTGAACACCGTGCCAAGCCCCAGCCCGAACAGAAATCCGCCGGTGACCGAGGCCACCGCCGCACCCGGAAGCGAAAACGCCACGATGGCAAAGTAAATCCCGATGAAGGCCAGCACCATCAGCGCATAGTTGGCATCGCGGAATGCCAACAGCGTGTCACGATGGTCGCGCAGCGTGTCAAAGGTGATATAATCGCGCAGGGTGAAATAGCCGATGACGGCCACCGTCAGGATGATCGCCAAAGGGGCGTGCCGCATAGGCCCGGCCTTTTGGGTCTTGGGAGTGTCTTGCGAAGTTTTTTCCATGGTCCTGCCCGGTTTGATCTCGTTGCACACTACTTGCATAGGCCGACCCGCCTGCGCCAGTGGCCTCACGCGGGGGTGATCGGGGGTGAGTGGTTCCGCTACGTTACAGGCGTCCATTGGCGCGTTTGTAACATTGGGCCGAGGAATGTGTATGTTTTTGTTGCAAAAGCCGTCCTGCGGGTTTGACTTGTGAAAATCGGCCCTCTATAGACCGGGCTTCAGATAACACAGGGCGAGGCGCGATTCCTAAATGCGCCACCTGACAAAGTCGGAGACGGAGCGATGAAACGCACCTTTCAACCCTCGAACCTGGTTCGCAAACGCCGCCACGGGTTTCGTGCACGTATGGCCACCAAAGCAGGCCGCAAGATCCTTAACGCACGTCGCGCACGCGGCCGCAAGGAACTGAGCGCGTAAGCGCCAGTCTTGTTGAGACAATGACACCGCCGGGCGCCCCTGACAGAGATGCAGGACCGATGCGCCCGGCGGTGTCGTCATGTCCAGAACCCAATTCCAAATCGGTGACGGTCCTGCGCAAACGTGCCGATTTTCTGGCCGCTGCGCGCGCGCGTCGTCAGGGTACCGCCTCGATGATGGTACAGGCCCGCAAGCGCGGCGAGGATGAGCTTGGCATGCGGGTCGGGTTCACCTGTTCCAAAAAGGTCGGCAATGCCGTTGCGCGCAACCGTGCCAAGCGCCGCCTGCGCGCCGCTGCACATGAAGTGTTGCCTGTAAGTGGCTTGAATGGTTGGGATTATGTCCTGATCGGGCGCAAGGATGTGACCGCAGAGCGGCCCTTTGAGGCGCTCAAGGGCGATCTGATCCATGCGCTCAAAAAACTGCACCCGGCATCATGAGCCCGCTGGCGCGCCTGTTGTCACTTCCGATCAAGGCCTATCGCCTGATCCTGTCACCCTGGGTTGGCTACCACTGCCGCTATCACCCGACCTGTAGCCAATACGCCCTTGAGGCGCTTGAAAAGCACGGCGGGTTGCGCGGTGGCTGGATGGCGGCCAAGCGGATCGGGCGCTGTAACCCCTGGGGGCAATGCGGCCTTGACCCGGTGCCAGAGCGCAAGGACCGCGACGCCTAGGCCTGTGCGGCGCGCGCCTTTCTACACATGCGTCGCGGTCACCTCGGGGCCGAGTTTGGGTATTTGAGGCACCGCGACATCGGCGTTAACCGACGCTCAATCGGTACCATAGGGGCCTTGCCAAAGGTGCAAATTCCCACGAATGGCAGGTCAAGCCTGCCGCCGGCATAGGGGCGATCCGCCGCTGTTTTACGGGTTTGCGCGATGGTGGCCGGATATGTCGCGGGCGGCAAGGCACGAATCGGCCTTTTCCCTGCCGCTGATCCGTGAAATAGGGAAGCGCCAAACGAGATATCCATGGAGAACCATAATGGAGATTCGCGAGGCCCTTACCTTTGATGATGTTCTGTTGGTGCCTGCGGCATCAACTGTGCTGCCGAGCACCGCAGATACGCGTACCCATGTGACGCGCTCGATCAGCCTGAATATCCCGCTGCTCAGCTCGGCGATGGATACGGTCACCGAGAGCCGGATGGCGATCTGCATGGCCCAGATGGGCGGCATGGGCGTGATCCACCGCAACCTTGACGTCGAAGAGCAGGCCAATCAGGTGCGCCGCGTCAAGCGGTTTGAAAGCGGTATTGTCTATAGCCCGATCACCCTGACCCCGGATCAGACCTTGGCCGACGCTAAGGCGCTTCAGGAGCGTTACAACGTCACCGGGTTTCCGGTGGTGGATGAAAAGGGCCGCGTGCTTGGGATCGTGACCAACCGTGACATGCGCTTTGCCGAGGATGACAAAACCCCGGTGCGGGTGATGATGACAAGCGAGAACCTCGCCATTTTGCAAGAACCTGCCGATCGCGAACAGGCCAAATCCCTTATGAAGGAACGCCGGATCGAAAAGCTTCTGGTGACCGACGGCAAGGGCAAGCTGACCGGCCTGTTGACGCTGCGCGACACCGAACAGGCGGTGTTGAACCCGACGGCCTGCAAGGATGGGCTTGGGCGGTTGCGCGTTGCGGCGGCCACGACCGTGGGCGATGCCGGGTTCGAGCGCTCTCAGGCGCTTGTGGATGCGGGCGTGGACATGATCGTGATCGACACGGCGCATGGCCATTCCGAGGGCGTGGCGATTGCGGTTGAGCGCGCCAAGAAACTCTCGAACGAGGTTCAGGTCGTTGCCGGCAACGTCGCCACGGCCGAGGCCACGCGCGCGCTGATCGGGGCGGGCGCCGATGCGGTCAAGGTCGGGATTGGTCCGGGCAGCATCTGTACCACGCGGATGGTGGCCGGTGTTGGTGTGCCACAACTGACCGCGATCATGGACAGCGCGCGCGCGGCGGGCGATATCCCGGTGATTGCCGATGGCGGCATCAAGTTTTCCGGCGATTTCGCCAAGGCGATTGCCGCCGGTGCCTCCTGTGCCATGGTCGGCAGCATGCTTGGCGGCACCGACGAGGCCCCCGGCGAGGTGATCCTCTATCAGGGACGGACCTTCAAGGCCTATCGCGGCATGGGAAGCCTTGGCGCCATGGCGCGCGGCTCGGCTGATCGTTATTTCCAGAAGGATGCGGCCAGTGACAAGCTGGTGCCCGAGGGGGTCGAGGGGCAGGTGCCTTATAAAGGGGCTGCGGGCCATGTGATCCATCAGCTTGTCGGCGGTCTGCGGGCGGCGATGGGATATACCGGCTGTGCCACGATTGAAAACATGCGCAGCGATTGTACCTTTGTACGCATCACCGGCGCGGGCCTCAAAGAGAGCCATGTGCATGATGTCCAGATCACACGTGAAAGCCCGAATTATCGGATTGGGTAATATATTCCGTGGTTTACGTGGATAACTTAAGGTGACATCATGACCCCTGCCGCCCGGATATCCGCCGCCATTGAAATCCTTGATGACATGCTTGATGGCGCGCATGCGGAAAAAGCGCTGAGCGGATGGGCGCGGCGCTCGCGCTTTGCCGGCTCCAAGGATCGCGCGGCCCTACGCGATCACGTGTTTGGGGCTCTGCGCTGTCGGCGTTCGTTTGCGGCGCTTGGCGGGGCCGGCACAGGGCGCGGCCTGATGATCGGGGCGTTGCGCGCGCAAGGTGTGGATCCTGCAGAGTTTTTCACCGGAGAGGGCCATGCGCCCGAGCCGCTGACGGCGGCAGAGCTTGCCGCCGGCTCTGCGCCGACGGGCGCGGCGCGGCTTGATATCCCGGATTGGGTCTGGCCGCTTTTCGAGGCCTCGCTTGGCGAGGCGGCCGAGCAAGCGGCGCTGGCCTTGCAGTCGCGTGCGCCGGTGATGCTGCGGGTCAATTTACGCCAGGGAACCCGCGCGCAGGCGATCGCGCGTCTGGCCGATGAGGGCATTACCGCCCATCCGCATGACATTGCCGAAACGGCCTTGCATGTCACTGAAGGGGAACGGAAAATTTCCGGCTCTGCCTGTTATAACGATGGGCTTGTCGAGCTTCAGGATGGCAGTAGCCAGGCGGCCATGGCGCGGCTTGAGATCGCGCCCGGCGCGCGTGTGATGGATTATTGCGCCGGTGGCGGCGGCAAGGTTCTGGCGCTTGCGGCGCGTGCGGCTGGCGTGTTTTTCGCCCATGACACGGCACCGCAGCGGATGAAGGACCTGCCGGTTCGCGCCGAGCGGGCCGGGGTCAACGTCACCATTGTCGAGACTGGTCGGCTACGCGATGAGGCGCCCTTTGATCTGGTGCTTTGCGATGCGCCCTGTTCCGGAAGCGGGACATGGCGCCGCACGCCCGAGTCCAAATGGGCGCTGACGCCCCGACGTTTGGATGAGCTGACCAAAATTCAACGCCAGATATTGCAGAATGCCGCGCCCCTCGTGGCGCAGAATGGCATTTTGGCCTATGCAACGTGTTCCATTTTTAATGAGGAAAATCAAAGATCTATTGGTCATTTTTTAAGTACAAATCCAGATTGGCAGATGCACAAAGAGGCACAGTTGAGCCTATCGGACGGGGGCGATGGATTCTATATCGCGCAACTCCAAAGGAAAAGTTGATCAAGCTACAACCTTGACGTGTTTCTCCGACTGACGTTAAGTCACCATTAAGGCTTTTGCGTCAGACACGTGGGTGAAACATGTATTTACAAGGGGATGGCTCTTGGCTTTTTTGACCCTTACTGACGGTCCGATCCGTCAGGCTGCGTTGCGTATCGGACCGCGGGCGGGGATCGTCGTAGTCGCGGCGTTTTTGTTTTGGGCTGCGGCCTATCTTGTTCCTGCGGGTTTTGCACAGCTGACCCTCGTTCTTGTCGGCGCAACGCTCGCCCTTGTGGCATTTTGGGTGGTGGTGATTTCGCGCGCGATGGTGCGCTCTGCCCAAGATACCAAGGAGCGCTCGCGCGCCATGTTCTGCGATGATCTGGCGCCGTCCATCCTCACCGGGGCGGAGGGGAGGATCGTCTATTCCAACCCGGCCGCCATTCGGGCCTTTGATGCTGAATCCGCGGTAACGCTTGCGGGGGCCTTGCGACAGGTCCTGGCCAATCCGGGGGTGATGCTGTTTCGCATGGAAAGCCGCGCCGTTGCGAAGGGCGCTGCGGTTGAGGATGTGGTCACGCGCACGGGCCATGTCCGTCTCAGCGTGCATCGCGCGGGGCCGGACCATTTTCTGTGGCGGATCGAGAAATCGGCAGATCGCCCGCAACGCGATGTCGACCCGCTGCCTTTGCCGATGTTGACAGTGGGGCGCAACGACGCGGTTTTGTTCATGAATGCCGCTGCGCGCGAACTTGTTGGCGTGCGGGCGCGCACACTTGACCGGATCAGTTCGAAACTGCCGCTGCGCTCCGGCCAGATGAATGAGATCAACACGGCCGATGGCGAGGTATCCTGTCTTGTGGTTGAACTTGAAGGCACCGCGGGGCGGCGTGAGGTGTTTCTTTTACCGGGCATTGCCGGAGCGGAACGGCAGCCCGATGGCTGGGCGTTTTTTGATGACTTGCCGGTGCCGCTTTTGAAGGTTGGGCGCGACGGGGTTATCCAACTTTCAAATCGACCGGCGCGTGACCTTTTGGGCGTCGCAAGCTGTAAGGATGCGCGGCTTGGCGACATGATGGAAGGGCTTGGGCGCTCGATTTCAGATTGGCTTGATGATGCGGCGGCCGGGCGCGGGATCGTGCATTCTGAATTCCTGCGGGTACGCCGCGAAGATCGCGAGGTCTTCGTTCAGGTGACGCTGAACCGCGCGATGGAAGATGGCGAGGTGGTCCTGATTGCCGTGCTGAGCGATGCCACAGAGCTTAAGTCGCTTGAGGCACAGTTCGTCCAAAGTCAGAAAATGCAGGCGATTGGGCAATTGGCCGGCGGTGTCGCGCATGATTTCAACAATCTTCTCACGGCGATTTCGGGGCATTGCGACTTGTTGTTGCTGCGCCATGATCAGGGCGATGTCGATTTTAGCGATCTGATGCAGATCAACCAGAACGCCAATCGCGCAGCGGCGCTTGTCAGCCAGCTTCTGGCCTATTCCCGCAAGCAGACGCTGCGCCCGCAAGTGGTTGATTTACGTGACACACTGTCCGATCTTACGCATCTTCTGAACCGCCTGGTGGGGGAGAAGGTGACCCTTTCGCTAAGTCATGATCCCACACTTTCGGCAATCCGCGCCGATAAACGCCAGCTGGAACAGGTCTTGATGAACCTCGTGGTCAATGCCCGTGACGCAATGCCCGGGGGGGGCGATATCCGCATTGTGACCGAGAACCTGACATTGACAGAGCCGCTTCGCCGGGACCGCGCGGTGGTGGCACCGGGGCGCTATGTCTCGGTTCAGGTGAGTGATGAAGGTATTGGGATCGCGCCGGACAAGCTTCAAAAAGTGTTCGAGCCGTTTTTCACCACGAAACGCACGGGCGAGGGCACGGGGCTTGGCCTTTCGACGGCCTATGGCATCGTGAAACAGACGGGGGGCTTTATTTTCGTGGATAGCGCCCCGGGTGAAGGGGCACGCTTCCAGCTTTTGTTCCCGGCCTACGCGGGGGAGGAAAAGGTCGAGGTTGGCCCCAGGGCCATCGCCAAGACGGAAACCCCCGCCAGCGGTGTCATTTTGCTTGTTGAAGACGAAGCCCCGGTGCGCGCCTTTGCCAGCCGCGCCCTGCAGCTGCGCGGCTTTACCGTGTTGGAGGCTGAATCGGCCGAAGACGCGCTTGAACTTCTGACCGATCAGGCGCTCAAGGTTGATGTGTTCGTCACCGATGTGGTGATGCCGGGGATTGACGGGCCAAGCTGGGTGCAAACCGCTCTTGTGGATCGTCCCGACGTGAAGGTGGTGTTCATGTCCGGCTATGCAGAAGAGACATTTGGCGATGCGCAGGCGAAGATCGCGAATTCGGTGTTTTTGCCAAAACCATTTTCTCTCAATGAGTTGACAGAGATTGTGCATCGGCAAATGGGCTAGGAAGTCGATTGAACGGCATCTGGCCGGCGGATGGTGATCTACGCCTCGGGTTTTGGTTTGGCGGCCATTGGGCGATAGGCACCCTTTTCGCCAATCCCGTCCCAAAGGGCAAAATCGCTGGAAAATTTGCGCCTCACTCGGGCTTCGGTCCTGGCTGTCAATTCGAGGGGGGCCGAAGGGGAGCTGTTGACATGCTCGGTCTTGATGGGCGTTTCAAGACGCTCTTCCAGAAAGTGCAGCAGGGCGGGCTGATCCTCATAGCGAAACAGATGGGTGACGCAGGTGCCATTGCGCTGTGGCTCGAGAAATTTCGATTGCGCGCCGACGGCCGCAAAACCGGGTTGATCGCCCATGCAATAGGCGTCGACGAACGCGTCAAAACTGATGTCGCGCGTGCTATTCGGCATGCCGTCCATCGCCGGGCGCTGGCGGTAGCGATACCAACTTCCAAGCCAGCTGATCGGTTCGCGCATCACCGCAAGCACATCCACATCCGGTGCGATGAATCGCTCGATCATGGGGCGAAAAAACCGATTATAGCGAAACACCGGCGCATGTTTGAGTTCGGGTGGCGTGGTCACGGCAATTGCGGCCTGCGGCAAAAGCGCGGCCTGATAGGCGGTGCTGCCGGTTTTTGGTACAGAGAGGAAAACAAGCTTAGCCTTTGAAAAAACGAGCATTTCTTGGTCTCTTTTTAAATTTCATCACGCAGGGCATGTTCTTAAACTACTTGTTAATCGTTTCGGGCAAAAGTGAATTTACCAACAATTTTCTTGAAATGTTCCACTTTTGTCCCCATAAGGTTGAGAACAAGAGGCGAACAAAGGCAGCGATTGCCGCCCGTGACTGGGTGTGGAATAAGGAAGCGAACAAATGGCAACGGCAGATCTTTTATCCATGGACAAAAAGAAAGACACGGACAAGCAAAAGGCGCTGGATAGTGCCCTGGCCCAAATCGAGCGGCAGTTCGGCAAAGGCTCGATCATGCGCATGGGCGGCGACAACCCGATCGCCGATATCGAGGCGACCTCGACCGGCTCGCTTGGCCTTGATATCGCGCTTGGCATTGGTGGCATCCCCAAGGGGCGCATCATTGAGATTTACGGCCCGGAAAGCTCGGGCAAGACGACGCTGACGCTGCATTGTGTGGCGGAAGAACAGAAAAAGGGCGGCATCTGCGCCTTTGTCGATGCCGAACATGCGCTTGATCCGGTTTACGCGCGCAAACTTGGCGTGAACCTCGATGATCTGTTGATCTCGCAACCCGATACCGGTGAACAGGCGCTAGAGATCGTCGATACCCTGGTGCGTTCGGGCGCGGTCAGCATGATCGTGGTCGATTCGGTTGCGGCCCTTACCCCCAAGTCGGAACTTGAGGGCGAAATGGGCGATAGCAGCGTTGGCGTGCATGCGCGCCTGATGAGCAAGGCGATGCGCAAGCTGACCGGCTCGATCAGCCGCACCAAATGCACGGTGATCTTCATCAACCAGATCCGCATGAAGATCGGCGTGATGTTCGGTAGCCCGGAAACCACAACCGGTGGCAACGCGTTGAAGTTTTACAGTTCGGTGCGCCTTGATATTCGACGCATCGGCTCGATCAAGGATCGCGACGAAGTGGTTGGCAACGCGACCCGTGTCAAAGTGGTCAAGAACAAGGTCGCCCCGCCGTTCAAGCAGGTGGAATTCGACATCATGTATGGCGAAGGCATCAGCAAGATGGGCGAGCTTCTTGATCTTGGCGTCAAGGCCGGGGTGGTCGAGAAATCCGGAAGCTGGTTCAGCTATGGGGACGAGCGTATCGGGCAGGGGCGTGAGAATGCCAAGACCTTCCTGCGCGAACATAACAACATGGCGCTTGAAATCGAAGACAAGATCCGGGCATCGCACGGGCTTGAGTTTGACATGTCCGGCCATAGTGATCACGGCGATGACGAGGATATCGTAGAGGCGTAAAACCGTCTGAAAGACGGGATTGGGGCCCGGCCATCGCGCCGGGCCTTTTCTTGCGGTGGACATGGCCCTGCGGCGCGGCTAAATCATCTTGACACAGGCCACATCAACGCCCGGAAAGAGATGCCCATGCCCACGCTGAATGAGATCCGTTCGACCTTTCTCAACTTTTTCGAACGCAACGATCATCGCATCGTCGCCAGCTCGCCGCTGGTGCCGCGCAACGATCCGACATTGATGTTTACCAATTCCGGCATGGTGCAGTTCAAGAACTGTTTCACGGGGGTCGAGCATCGCGATTATACCCGCGCCACCACAAGCCAGAAATGCGTGCGCGCCGGCGGTAAACACAACGACCTTGATAACGTCGGCTATACCGCGCGCCACCACACGTTTTTCGAGATGCTCGGCAATTTCAGTTTTGGCGATTATTTCAAGGAACAGGCGATCCCCTATGCCTGGGATCTGCTGACCAAGGATTTCGGGATTGATAAATCCAAGCTTTTGGTCACGGTCTATCACACCGATGACGAGGCGGCGTCGATCTGGAAGAAATATGCCGGCCTCAGCGATGACAGGATCATTCGGATCGCGACCGATGACAATTTCTGGTCGATGGGCGCGACCGGCCCCTGCGGCCCCTGCACCGAGATTTTCTATGATCACGGCCCTGATATCTGGGGTGGCCCTCCGGGCAGTGCGGATGAGGATGGCGATCGTTTCATCGAAATCTGGAACCTCGTTTTCATGCAGAACGAGCGCTTTGAGGATGGCACACAGCGTGACCTTGACATGCAGTCGATCGATACCGGCATGGGGCTGGAACGGATTGGCGCGCTGTTGCAGGGCAAGCACGACAATTATGACACCGACCTGATGCGCGCCCTGATCGAGGCGAGCGCCAATGTCACAAGCCAGGACCCCGACGGCCCCGGCAATGTGCATCACCGGGTGATTGCCGATCATTTGCGCTCGACCTCTTTCCTGATGGCTGATGGGGTGATGCCAAGCAATGAGGGGCGCGGCTATGTGTTGCGTCGAATCATGCGCCGCGCCATGCGTCATGCGCATCTTCTGGGCGCCAAGGACCCGGTGATGCACCGTCTGGTCCCGGCGCTTGTGGCGCAGATGGGGCAGGCCTATCCAGAATTGGGCCGCGCGCAATCCATGATCGAGGAAACGCTGCGCCTTGAAGAAACCCGGTTCAAGCAGACGCTTGAGCGGGGCCTGCGGCTTTTGGATGACGAACTTGGCGATCTGCCCGAGGGCGTGGCCCTGCCAGGGGCGACGGCGTTCAAGCTCTATGACACTTTCGGCTTTCCGCTTGATCTGACACAGGATGCGCTGCGCGAAAAGGGGCGTTCGGTTGATACCGAGGGCTTTGACGCCGCCATGGCCGAGCAAAAGGCCAAGGCGCGTGCGGCCTGGTCCGGCTCGGGCGAGGCGGCGGATGCCGCGATCTGGTTTGACATTGCCGAAGACAAGGGCACGACCGATTTTCTGGGCTATGACACCGAGGTGGCCGAGGGGCAGATCACCGCGCTTGTGGCGTCCGGCGCGTCGGTTGCGGGCAGCAAGGCCGGCGAGACCGTGCAAATCGTGCTTAATCAGACGCCGTTTTATGCCGAATCCGGCGGTCAGGTTGGCGATCAGGGCGTTCTCAAGACCGAAACCGGGTTGGCCCGGATCACCGACACCAAGAAGGTGGCCGGCGTGTTCATCCATTTCGCCGAGGTGACCGAAGGCGAAGTCACAAGCGGGCAGGCGGCCCAGTTGGTGGTCGATCACACCCGCCGCAGCGCCATTCGCGCCAACCATTCGGCAACGCATTTGCTTCACGAGGCGCTGCGCGAGGCGCTTGGGGATCATGTGGCGCAACGCGGATCGCTCAATGCCGAGGATCGGCTTCGGTTTGATTTCAGCCATACCAAGCCGCTGAGCGGTGAAGAGCTTGCCAAGGTCGAGGCCGATGTCAACGCCTATATCCGCCAGAACAGCGCCGTTGAAACCCGGATCATGACGCCGGATGACGCGCGCGGCCTTGGCGCGCAGGCGCTGTTTGGCGAAAAATACGGTGATGAGGTGCGGGTCGTGTCGATGGGGGTCGAGGCGGGCTCCGGCCGTGGCCCCGATGGGCAGACCTATTCGATCGAACTTTGCGGTGGCACCCATGTGCGCCAGACCGGCGATATTGGCGTCTTTGTTGCCCTTGGCGATAGCGCGTCAAGTGCCGGCGTGCGCCGGATCGAGGCGCTGACCGGGGCGGCGGCGTTTGAGTATCTCAGTGGGCAGGCCGCGCGGTTGGCCGCTGTGGCGCAGGACCTCAAGGCGCGCCCTGACGAGGTTGTTGATCGGGTCAAGGCGCTCATGGACGAGCGCCGCGCGCTTGGCAACGAGGTGGCGCAGCTGCGCCGCGAGTTGGCCATGGCCGGCGGATCGGGTGACAGTGGCGCAGTCGAGGTGCGCGAGATCAACGGCGTGAAATTCATCGCGCAGGTGCTTTCGGGCTTACAGGGCAAGGATTTGCCGCCGCTGATTGACGAGCACAAGGCGCGCCTTGGCTCTGGCGCCGTCTTGCTGATGGCCGATACCGGTGGCAAGGTGGCGGTGGCTGCGGGCGTGACCGGTGACTTGACGGACCGCGTTTCGGCGGTGAATCTGGTGCGTGCCGCTGTGGCCGAAATGGGCGGAAAAGGCGGCGGCGGTCGCCCCGACATGGCCCAGGGCGGGGGCAGCGACATCAGCCAGTCAGAGGCCGCGATCAAAGCGGCAGAGGGGGTCATTTCGACCTGAGGAGGACCGATGAGCGCCTATATTATTGCCCGGATCAATGTGACCGACGCCGAAGATTACAAGAACTATGCAAGCCAAACGGTTGCATTGGCTGAGAAATTTGGCGGAAGGTTTCTGGTGAAAGGGGGCGAACAGACCCAGTTGGAGGGCAACGGCCCCGACCGGCATGTGATCATCGAATTCCCCGATCGAGAGACCGCGCTTGCGTGGTATAATTCGGATGCCTATCGCCGCATTCTGCCGATCGCGATCAGCAGCAGCGAACGTGACATCGTCGTCGTAGACGGCCTTTAAACCCAAGGAGAGACCAGCATGCCCGCGCTTTGGATTGCCCATGTGACCGTGACCGATGACGAGGCTTATGGCAAATATGCCAAGCTTGCAGGCCCGGCGATTGCCGCGCACGGCGGCGCGTTCATTGCGCGCGGCGGGCGTTTTGTACAGCTTGAGGGCAAAGAGCGCCCGCGCAATGTTGTGGCGCGCTTTCCCTCGGTCGAGGCGGCCGAGGCCTGTTATCACAGCGATGACTATCAGGCCGCGCTGAACCACGCGCGCGGCGCGTCCGAGCGTGAATTGGTGATTGTCGAAATCACCGAATAGGGCTGGTCAAGTTGGCGCGCGGTTCTGGGGTGACCTCGGTGAGATCATCATCGCCCGCCGCACGCCAGAGGGTCTGGCGGTCAGCGGGCGGTTCATGATCGCACCTTAGATCGTGTCGCGTTCATTCGCATTCACGCAACACGCTCTAACCTATTGATGTCGCATGTTCGGATTGCTCAAAACCGGTTCCCACTTTTGAGCAACATGCTCTAGGCCTTTTTGGCGTTCCGCTTGCGCTCGATCGGGTCGAGGAATCGTTTGCGCATGCGGATCGAATTAGGCGTGACCTCGACCAACTCGTCATCGTCGATATAGGCAATCGCCTGTTCCAGGCTCAGGGTGACCGGCGTGGTCAGGCGCACGGCCTCATCGGTGCCAGAGGCCCGCACGTTGGTCAGCTTTTTGCCCTTGAGGGGGTTCACTTCGAGGTCGTTCTCGCGGCTGTGTTCGCCGATGATCATGCCGGTATAGACCTTGGTCTGTGGGCCGATGAACATCTTGCCGCGCTCTTCGAGGTTCCACAGGGCATAGGCCACCGAATCGCCGCTTTCCATCGAGATCAACACCCCGGTCCGACGCCCCTGAATCGGGCCGCGGTGCGGGGTCCAGCTATGAAAGACGCGGTTAAGCACACCGGTGCCGCGCGTGTCGGTCAGAAATTCGCCGTGATACCCGATAAGCCCGCGCGACGGCACAAGCGCGATGATCCGGGTTTTGCCGGCACCGGCGGGTTTCATCTCGGCAAGCTCGCCCTTGCGCGGGCCGGTGATCTTTTCGATCACAGCGCCGGAATATTCATCATCGACGTCAATCGTGACCTCTTCGAGCGGTTCAAGACGTTCGCCGTTCTCGCCGGTTCGCAACAATACCTGTGGGCGCGAAATACTGAGCTCAAAGCCCTCGCGGCGCATGTTTTCGATCAAAACACCCATCTGCAATTCGCCACGCCCGGCCACTTCGAAGGCTTCGCCGCCGGGGGTGTCGGTGACGCGAATGGCCACGTTGGATTCGGCCTCTTTCATCAGCCGCTCGCGGATGACGCGCGATTGCACCTTCTTGCCCTCACGGCCCGCAAGCGGGCTGTCATTGATGCCGAAGGTCACGGTGATGGTGGGCGGATCAATCGGTTGCGCCTCGATCGGATCTTCGACCGCAAGCGCACAGATGGTATCGGCCACGGTGGCCTTGGACATGCCGGCAAGGCTGACGATATCACCGGCAAGGGCCTCGTCGATATCCTGGCTGGCAAGGCCCCGGAAGGCCTGAATACGGGTCACGCGGAACTGTTCGATCTTCTGGCCGATGCGGCTCAGGGCCTGAACGGTTGCGCCCACCTTGAGACGACCGGATTCAACCCGGCCGGTCAGCAAACGACCAACAAACGGGTCGGCGCCAAGGGTGGTGGCAAGCATGCGAAAATCGTCGTTCACATGGGCGATCTGCTTGGGGGCGGGTACGTGATTGATAATAAGCTCGAACAGCGCCGAAAGGTCCTTGCGCGGGCCTGTCAGCTCGTGATCGGCCCAGCCGGACCGACCGCTCGCATACATATGCGGGAAGTCCAGCTGATCGTCATTGGCGTCAAGGCTGGCGAAAAGATCGAAACATTCGTTCAGCGCGCGATCGGGCTCGGCGTCTGTCTTGTCAACCTTGTTGAGCACCACGATGGGGCGCAGCCCGAGGCGCAGCGCCTTGGCGGTCACGAATTTGGTTTGCGGCATCGGGCCTTCGGCGGCATCGACCAGCAGAACCACACCGTCAACCATGCTCAGGATACGCTCGACCTCGCCGCCGAAATCGGCGTGGCCGGGGGTGTCAACGATGTTGATCCGGGTGTTTTTCCAGACCAGGCTCGTGGGTTTGGCAAAGATGGTAATGCCGCGTTCACGCTCAAGGTCGTTGCTGTCCATGGCGCGTTCGTCGACGGCCTGATTGGCGCGGAACGCTCCGGATTGTTTCAGCAGTTCGTCCACAAGCGTCGTCTTGCCGTGGTCAACGTGGGCGATGATTGCGATATTGCGCATGTCCATTAGGGCGGTGTCCTGATATTGTTCGCCTGCGCCCTATACGCCGCAGCGCGGAAAGGCCAGAGGCAAAGCGCTTTGCGGGGGGCTTCATGCCACGCGCCTGTGACGCTTTTGGAACAGGGACGGGCGCGGCAAGCGTATCATGCTTGGTCCAAGGGTGCAAAGCTCTGCGCCACTTCTCTGTTTGAAGCGCGCAAGGCCCGCGGCGGCCTCATCGTAAACCGGGCCAAGGTCAAGCCGGACAGCATCGCGCGCGGCCAGCCAATTTTGTGCCTCCCAGAGCAAAAGGTTATGGGCCGAGGTCTTGCGCCCAAGGTCGTTGCTGTGGCCGATATGATAGGTCGCTGTGACGCCGTGGTGCAGGATCAAGATCTGCGCGGCAAGCGCACCGTCCTTACAGGCGCTCCAGATCCGGGCGGCGCCGGGGTTTTGCGCAGCAAAGGCTGTGACAAAGCCAAGCGGCAAGGCGCGATAGCGGCGCGCGCGGCGCTGCGCGGCCTCGGTGGTCAGGAAATCGGCATCGCGGGCAGGATCGAATGCGCGCTGTTTGACCACAAGCCCCTGGCCCTGCGCATGGCGCAGACGGTTGCGCCATTTGCCATGTTGCGCGCCAAGCCGCGTATCGGCGGGCGGGGCGAGGTCAAGTTCGGCGACGGATTGCGGTGCGATCAGCGGGCGAAACCCATGAACGGCAAGATCCTTGGCCGCCTCCGCATCATTGGCGCTGCTGATCCAGATGCCGCCACCGGGCATGATGTCCGTCAGGCAGGACAGGAAGGTTTCACGCTCTTGCGTGGAAAGCCCGGCGCGCCAGACCGGCCCGCGCGGCAACCAGTTGAGCGTCACCGGCCCGATCCGTCGGCGCACCACAAGTGCCTGTGCCGCGACACACGCGTCCACACGTGCGGTTACACCTTGAACATGCGCGCCCATGGCGGCGAGCGCACGCGCATAATGCGGCGTCTGTTGCAGGGCCGCAGGGGCCGGGGGGCATACGCCATGATCACAGAGATTTACCTTCATTCCCGAGATTAAGCGCAAGACCCGCTAAAACCCGGTTAACGCGCATGAAAAAAGCCACAGCCCCGAAGGCTGTGGCCTCTTCAATACACTAGGCGAAGGATCAGAACGGAATTTCGTCATCCATGTCGCGCGAGGGGCGGCTAGGGGCCGGGCTGCTCGCGCCGCCACCGCTGCCACCATAATCGCCACCGTAATCAC
>JAVVFB010000280.1:0-3675 GCA_032251095.1 Roseovarius sp.
GATACAGCCGCCCATCGAGTGCCCCAAAAGGTGCCAGGGGCGTGGCAGGTCAAGGCGCTGCGCGGCCTCGACCATCGCGGCCACATCCATCTGATAGTCGGTGAAGTGATGCACATGGCCCGACATCGCGTCGTCCTGAAGACGATCGGCAAGCCCCTGACCACGCCAGTCAGTCACCAGCGTGGCATAGCCGCATTCGGCAAGATGCGCGGCAGCATCGCCGTATTTCTCGATATATTCGGTGCGCCCCGGAAACAGGAACACCGTGCCGTTCGGCGCCGATCTATTCCAGAGACCGACACGGATACGCACCCCGTCGGCGGCTGTCATCCACCACGCGGCGCCCTCATCCGGGCCTTTTGCAATCTCGGAATAAAGCGGCGCCTCTTTCATCACGAAAGCACGCTGCCAAGCTTCATCGCCATGCCCATATCGCCGTCAACCGCCAGCTTGCCGGACATGAAGGCGGCGGTCGGATCAAGATCGCCCGACAGGATCGACTCGAACGTGTCCTGATCGGCGGTAAGGGTCACATCGGCCTCGGAATCATCGGCGCGTGCGCCGTTCGCGTCGATCAGGATGGCGCCTTCGCCCTCGATCACGAATTTCGCCGTGCCGTCAAAGCCCTCGTCGCCCATTTTTGCGTTCAATGCGGCCACGGCTGCGGTAATCACTTCGCTCATTTGCGGTTCCTTTCACAATTGGGTTGTCGGGGGTTTGCTTCCCGGCATTCTGCGCTAAACTCATTGTCGTTATGGGCACAGTTTTGACCAACCTCAACCGTATCGTCGCGGCACTTCTGACGATAGTCACGTTTTCCCTACCTGCCTTGGCGGCACCGAACGCGCGGCTTGACGGGTTGTTTGCAGAGCTTCAACAGGCCGATGAAAAAGAGGCCCGTCGAATCGCCGGTGAAATCGAGCTTGAGTTCGAGAAATCCGGATCGCCCGCGATGGACCTTTTGCTGCGCCGTGGCCGCGACGCGATCGAGGCGGGCGATACCGAAATGGCGATCGAGCACCTGAGCGCGCTGATTGATCACGCGCCGGGGTTTGCCGAGGCCTGGCATCTGCGCTCGGTCGCGTTTTTCAAGGCGGATCGCTATGGGCTGGCGCTGTCGGATATCGAACATGCCCTCGCGCTTGAGCCGCGCCATTACAACGTGCTCTATGGCCTTGGTGTGCTGCTGAACGAAATGAACCAGCCCGATCTTGCGCAAGAGGCGTTTTCCCGTGTTCTGGCTATACATCCGCACCACGAGGACGTAACCAGCGCGATGGAAGACATCAAAAGCCAGCTTGGCGGCGCAGACCTCTAGCACGAGAACGGGAGAGACGGCACATGGCCGAGCAGTCAAGAACCCTCGCGGTTCTGGGCCCGACAAATACCGGCAAGACGCATTATGCGATCGAACGGATGCTGGGCTATCGCACGGGTGTGATCGGCCTGCCGCTGCGTCTTTTGGCCCGCGAGGTCTATGACAAGATCGTCGCCCTGCGCGGGCCTTCGGTGGTGGCGCTTGTCACCGGCGAAGAGCGGATCGTGCCGCCGCGCGCCACATACTGGGTCTGTACCGTCGAGGCGATGCCCGAGGGCATGGGCACCGATTTTCTGGCGGTCGACGAAATTCAGCTTTGCGCCGATCCCGAGCGCGGCCATGTCTTTACCGACCGCCTGTTGCGGATGCGGGGCCTGCGCGAAACCCAGTTTCTGGGCAGCCACACCATGCGCGCGACCATCGCCGCGCTTGTCCCCGGCGTCGAATTCATAAGCCGCGAGCGGATGTCGCAGCTGTCTTATGGTGGCCCCAAAAAGATAAGCAAAATGCCTGCCCGAAGCGCGATTGTCGGCTTTTCGGTGGAAAACGTCTATGCCATCGCCGAATTACTGCGCCGTCAAAAGGGCGGGGCGGCGGTGGTCATGGGCGCGCTTAGCCCGCAGACCCGCAACGCCCAGGTGGCAATGTTCCAGGCGGGCGAGGTCGACTACATCGTCGCCACCGACGCCATCGGCATGGGCCTCAATCTTGATATCAACCACGTGGCGTTTTCCTCGCTTTCCAAGTTCGACGGTCAGCGGATGCGCATGCTTGCCCCCAACGAACTTGGCCAGATCGCCGGGCGTGCCGGGCGCGGCATGAGCCACGGCACCTTTGGTGTCACCGGCGAGGCCCGCGATCTTGATCCAGAGGTGGCGCAGGCGATCATGGATCATCGCTTTGCCCCGATCCGCAAGCTGGAATGGCGCAATTCGGCCCTGCAATTCGGCACCACCTCGGCGCTGATCGGCGCGCTTGAGGCGCGCCCGGATCATGAATTGCTGGCGCGCGCCCGCGAGGCCGATGACCTTGGCGCGCTCAAGACCCTTGCCGCCCAGCCCGAGATTGCCGAGCGCGCCATCGGCGGCCCCGCCGTGCGCCTGTTGTGGGATGTCTGCCGCATCCCCGATTTTCGCGGCATCAGCCAGGGCGAACACGCCAGCCTTTTGAACACGATCTTTCGCGACCTGCACGGCCTTGGCCGGGTGCCCGACGACTGGCTTGCGCAGCAGGTCAAGCGCATCGACCGGACCGATGGCGACATTGACACATTGTCGAAACGGCTCGCCTATATCCGCACCTGGACCTATGTTGCACAGCGAAATGGCTGGGTTGATGACGAAAGCCATTGGCGCGGGGCGACTCGCGCTGTAGAAGACCGTCTGTCGGACGCGCTGCACGAGCGTCTGACCCAAAGATTTGTGGACCGGCGCACATCCGTGCTTTTGCGCCGGCTCAAGCAGAAGGAAGCCATGGTGGCCGAAGTGAACGAGAATGGTGATGTAACGGTCGAAGGCGAATTCGTCGGTCGGCTTGAGGGGTTCCGCTTTATCCAGGATAAAGCCGCGGCCGGGAAAGAGGCGCGCACGCTTCAGCAGGCGAGCCAATCGGCCCTTGCCCCGCATTTCCACCTCAAGGCGGACCGGTTTTACAACGCGCCTGATACCGAGATTGATTTTACCGAACAGGGCGGCTTGCTCTGGGGGAAAGAAGCGGTTGGCAAGCTGGTTGCCGGTGCTGATCCTCTCAAGCCGCAGGTCGTGGCCTTTGTCGACGAAGAGGCCGGCCCGGACGTTGTGCAAAAGGTGCAACGCCGCCTGCAACACTTCATTGATCGCAAGATCGCCACCCTGTTCGAGCCGCTTTTGAACATCCAGCGCGATGAAGGCCTCAGCGGCCTTGCGCGCGGCTTTGGCTTTCGCCTTGTCGAGGGGTTTGGCATCCTGCCGCGCGGCGAAATCGCCGACGAGGTCAAGGCGCTTGATCAGGACGCACGTGGCGCGCTGCGCAAGCACGGTATCCGCTTTGGCCAGTTCACGGTGTTCATGCCGATCCTGCTCAAGCCCGCGCCGACGCGTCTTCGGCTTGTGCTCTGGTCGCTGAGCAACGGGCTTGACGAATTCCCCGAGGCCCCGCCGCCGGGCCTTGTGACCGTGCCGTCAAATGACAGCATCGCCAAGGGCTATCACACCATGTCGGGCTATCGCGCCGCCGGTGAGCGGGCGATTCGCATCGACATGCTGGAACGGCTTGCCGATATGCTGCGTTCTGAGGACAGCCGTGGCGGATTCGAGGCCAAGGCCGACATGCTTTCGATTACTGGCATGACGCTGGAACAGTTCGCGGCCCTGATGCAG
>JAVVFB010000281.1:0-3641 GCA_032251095.1 Roseovarius sp.
GTGCGCCTGCCTCCAAACACATGCAGGGCACAGCGTTTGATATCGCCATGTCGAACCACGACCCCATTGCCTTCGAGGCGGCAGCGCGGGCCGTGGGCTTTCTCGGCTTCGGATATTACCCCCGCTCGGGCTTCATGCATATCGATCTCGGACCCGCGCGCAGCTGGGGCGACCCCTTCCCGCCGCGCGCCACGCCCTTCGTGCCGGAGATCGCCCCCGCCCGTGAGGTGCTCACCGATAGCCGCACCCTGAAAGGTGGCGGGACGGCAGGGGTTGCCACCGTTGGCGCGGCCGGTGTCGAAGTGGCGCAGGATGTCCTCGCGGAAACCCAATCCGCAATTCTGCCACTGGTGCCTTACCTCGACACCCTGCGCTGGGTGTTCATTGCCCTGGCGCTGATCGGCATCGCTGTCGCCATCCACGCCCGGATCGACGACTGGAAGCGGGGCCAGCGGTGATGGGCTGGATCACCGCCATCCTCGCCCGCGACCTGGCGCGCAAGGCATTGGGCCTGATGCTGGCAGCAATCACCATCGTTCTCTTCCTGCTGAACCTCCGCCGCGCCGGGGAACGCGCCGGGCGGCTGGCGGAACGCCTTTCAACAACGGAGAAGACCAATGACATCCAACGCCAGATGCTGGACGCCGCCAGCCGTCGCCCCGCTGATCGCGATGCTTTGGCTCAGCGCATGCGCGATGGGAGGTTCTGATACGCATGCGCCTTGCCCGCCCGTGGTGGAATACACCGCTGCAGAGCAAGCGCGCGCCGTCGCCGAGTTGGGCGCGCTGCCAGAGGGTGCGATGATCGTCCGGATGCTCGGCGATTTCGCCGTTCTTCGCGATCAGGCGCGGACCTGCCGGTGAAAGCCGGGGCGGGGGTCACTCCTGCGGGAAGAAGTGGTGGGATTCTGATCGAGAGCGTATTCGCCACCAGAAGTGGTTCCGGAAATTTGAATGGCTCGGCAGTGGTTTCGGCGCGGTCTCAGTGTTGCAGTATCTTGGAAAGGAAATCTTTCGCGCGGTCACTTTCCGGCGCGTCAAAGAACTCTTGCGTTGGGCGGTCCTCCACGATGGCACCGGCATCCATGAACACGACGCGATCCGCAACCTTGCGCGCAAATCCCATCTCGTGCGTCACCACCATCATGGTCATGCCATCGTCACGGGCGAGTCCCACCATGACGTCGAGAACCTCCTTGATCATCTCGGGATCGAGCGCGGAGGTCGGCTCATCGAAAAGCATGGCGATCGGGTCCATCGCAAGGGCACGTGCAATGGCCACACGCTGCTGCTGCCCGCCTGAGAGCTGACCGGGATGCTTAGCGATATGGTCGATCATGCCGACCCGGGTCAGAAGCGCCTCGGACCTCACCTCAGCCTCCTTGCGGCTGCGCCCCAGCACCTTTTCCTGGGCAAGGCATAGGTTGTCCCGCACACTCATGTGCGGATAGAGTTCGAAATGCTGAAACACCATCCCGATCTTCGAGCGCAGACTGGTCAGCTTCGCGCCGCGGCCCGTCACCTCTGCACCGTCCACGACGATCCGTCCTTCCTGAACTGGTTCCAGTCCGTTGACGCATTTGATGAGCGTGGATTTGCCAGAGCCCGATGGCCCGCACACCACCACCACTTCGCCCTTGGCGACCTTCGTCGTGCAATCTTCAAGGACCTTGAAGTCCCCGTACCACTTGCTCACGTTCTGCAATTCAATCATGTCGCCATCCGCGCTTGGAGCCGACGCACGAACAGCGATCCCGAAAAGCAGATCACAAAATAGACGAGCGCGGCAAAGAGATACATTTCAACGAGGCGTCCTTCGGTCCGGGCCACGATGGAAGAGGCGGTCATCAGGTCGCGCAGCGACACGACGAATACCAGAGAGGTGTCCTGAAACAGGATGATGCCCTGCGTCACCAGGATCGGGATCATGTTGCGGAAGGCCTGCGGCAGCACGATGTAGCGCTGGATCTGCCAATAGCCGAGGCCAGTGGCCTTTCCGGCATGGACCTGGCCGGTCTTCACGCTCTGGATGCCGGCGCGCATGATCTCCGAGTAATAGGCCGCCTCGAACATGACGAAAGCGATGAGCGCCGAATAGAATCCGCCAATGGGCCGCCCAAGGGCCAACGGCACAAGGAAGTAGAACCAGAAGATCACAAGGATCAACGGAACCGAACGGATCAGGTTGACATAGGCCGCCGCGAACAGAGCCAGCGGCCCGATCCCCGAGAGCCGTGCCAGCGCCAGAAGCGTGCCGAGCGCGATCCCGCCCAAGACGGCAAGGAAGGTGAGCCACAAGCTGAGCTGTAGCCCCTGCCAGAGAAAGGGCAGGTTATCAACGATGACGCCAAAGTCGAAATCGTTCATCTCAGCCCTCCTTGCCTACATAGCCCGGAATGCGGGTATAGCGTTCCAGAACGGTCATCAAGATCGTGGCGCAAAGGGCGATCAGCACATAGATGACGGTGGCAGCGGTGTATGCCTCGAAGCTCTGAAACGTATATTCGGCGATCTGCTGGCTTTGCGCCGTCAGTTCGAGCAGCCCGATGGTCAGCGCGAGCGACGAGTTCTTGAACACCGTCAGGAATTCCGAGGTCATCGGCGGCACAATCAGCCGGAAGGAAATCGGCAGCAGAACGTAGCGATAGACCTGAGCCACGCTCATGCCTTGGGCGGTGGCCGCCGCCTTCAAGCCCGTGGGCACCGTCTCGATCCCGGCGCGAACCTGCTCGGCCACGCGGCTGGCGGTATAGAGGCCCAGCGCCACAACGGCAGTGACGAATTCGGGCTGCGGCATCTCGCGCTTCATCCAGCGCCCCGCCTCCTCGGGCAGCATTTCGGGGACGGCGAAATACCAGATGAACATCTGCACCAGCAGCGGCACGTTCCGAAACAGCTCGACATAGGCCGTGCAAAGCGTACTCAGCACCTTGTTGGGCAGCGTGCGGCCCACACCCACGAGCGAGCCCACGACAATGGCGATGACCCAGGCGCAGAGCGCCACGGAAACCGTCCAGCCGAGGCCGCTCAGGAGCCAGCCGAAATATTGCGGCTCCCAAAGTACGCTCCACTTCCAGTTATAGTTCATCTTGCCCAGTCCCCCGACCTTGCGCGGCCCGCCCTGTCACGAGCGGGCCGCATGCCAATCACTCAGGCAGTGCGCCAAGTTGGAACGCGGCTTGAAGGAGCGGATCGGCGGGCACGCCCATCGGATCGAACCACTTTGCATAAATCTGGTCGATTTCGCCGGAACGGAACACGTTGGCCAAGGCGGTCTTGCCCACAAGTTCAAAGGCGCTGTCATCCCGCCGGACCATCAGGGCATAGGGATCGAAGGAAAGGAATTCACCGACAACGGCAAATTCATCCGGCGTCTTCGATTTGGCAATCAGACCGTGCAGCAGGATGTGGTCCGTGGAATAGGCGTCAACCCGGTCGGTCTCGAGCGAGAGCATGCCTTCGGCGTGATCGCGCACCGGCAGGATCTTCACATCAAGCCCCAGAGCGTCCACCGCCGCCATGACGGCGCGTTCGTTGGTTGTGCCTTGGGCCAATGCAATGGCCTTGCCATCAAGGTCTGCAACCGAGGTGATGCCTGAATCCTTGCGGGTCAGTATCTTGGTCCCGGTCACGAAGGTCACG
>JAVVFB010000282.1:0-3594 GCA_032251095.1 Roseovarius sp.
GCCGATCCGGCGCTGTTCACCCGCGAGCCGGTCAAGTTCAAGAAGGCGACCGAGGCCTTGACCTCACGCCAGACAATGCTGGCGCAGGCCGAGGAAGAATGGCTGTCCCTTGCGGAAAAGGCCGAATCCGAGGGCTGATTTGACGCGGCTACTGCATGCGCAACGCGCCATCAAGGCGAATCACCTCGCCATTGAGATAGCCACATTCGACGATAAAGCGCGCAAGCGCGGCATATTCCGCCGGATCGCCAAGCCGCTTGGGACAGGTCACATCCTGCGCAAGGCTGTCCTGCACCTCCTGCGGCAGGCCCTTGAGCATCGGCGTCATGAAAATCCCCGGCGCGATTGCCATCACCCGGATGCCATCCCGCGCCAGATCACGCGCCATCGGCAGCGACAGCCCGACAATCCCGCCTTTTGACGCCGCATAGGCCGCCTGGCCCTTTTGCCCGTCAAAGGCCGCAATCGAGGCGGTGTTGATGATCACCCCGCGCGCGCCATCGGGGGCAGCGGTGTTCTGGGAGATTTCGGCGGCGGCAAGGCGGGCCACGTTGAAGCTGCCGACAAGGTTGATGTCGATGGTGCGCTTGAAGCCTGCAAGGCTATGCGGCCCGTCGCGGCCAAGGGTCTTTTCGCCGGTGGCGATCCCGGCACAGTTCACGGCGACATTTATCCGGCCCATGGCGGATTTGGCGGCGCTGATTGCGGCCACGACCGAGGCTTCATCGGTGACATCGGTTTCAACGAAGGTGGCGCCGATTTCGGCGGCAACGCTGTGCCCACGCTCGGCGTCGCGATCAAGCAGCGTGACCTTCGCCCCCATTTCGGCAAAGTGGCGCGCGGTGGCCTCGCCAAGGCCAGAGGCCCCGCCGGTGATGATCGCGGCTGTGTCCTGAATGCGCATGGTGGCTTTCCTTCAGTAAATGAACATATGTTCAGATAAACCCTGCACGCGCGCCTGTCAAAGGCGACGTTCACGCAGGCGGGTGATCACCCCCAGCCCAAGCACCGTCAGCAGGATGCGATAGATGTGATGCAGCGTGACAAAGGCCGGGTTGGCATTGAGACTAAGCGCGACAAGTGCCATTTCGGTCACCCCGCCGGGCGCAAAACTTATCAGCAGAACATCGACCGGCTCTGCCGTGATCCGGTGCAGGAGCGCGGCAAACACCCCGCCAAGCGCCAGCATCATCGCCACCGACACCACCGACAGGGCCGCACCGCGCGCGATCATCCCCCGGCTCAGCCCGGTAAAGCGCATGCCAAGCGCGGTGCCCAGAACCATCTGCGCCAGGTTCACAAGCCATTGCGGAATGTCCAGACCAAGCAGCCCGGTCAAGGACATCAGCGCCGCAAGCGCCATCGGTCCGGTCAATTGCCCGGCGGGCAGGCGCAAAACATGCCCAAGCCCGAGCCCCGCCACCCCCGCAAGCGCAATCAGCGGCAGGTCGGACCAGGGCACATCGGCGCGCGCCAATGTCATGCCCGCCGAGCTTCCGACCGGCGCCCCAAGCCAGAGCGAAAGGCCGATCGGCACCACTGTCACCACCACGATCACCCGCAGGAATTGTTGCAGCATGAGCCGGGTCATATCCGCGCCCGCCGCCTCGCCAAGGGCGATGGATTCATAAAGCCCACCGGGGGTGCTTGCGTAAAAGGCGGTGACCGGATCATAGCCGCCAAGGTGGCGAAAGATGCCATAGCCGATGCCATGCGCCAGAATGACAAACACCGTAATTGCGGCAAAACTGTACATGAAATCATGCGCTTCGGTGAACAGTTCCGGCGTGACCTGCGCCCCGATCATCAGACCGATAATGGCAATGAACACCAGCCGAAGGCGCGGCGGAAACCCGTACCCCTCAGGCAGGCGATGCGGTAGAACGGTGGCCACTACCGCCGACACCGCCAGCGGCCCGAGCATGAAGGGCAGAGGCACGCCCAAACCCTGCGCCAGCCCGCCAGAGGCGGCGGACAGACCAAGCAGGGCAAGGGTTGTGATCAGGTGGCGCATGGCCCCGGTTCAAGCACCGCGCGCGCCCCGCCGCAAGAGGGCGCGCGCGCATCAGGCAAAATCGACAAACTTGCTGAACGGCATTTCCCGAAGCCGCGTGCCGGTGGCGGCAAAGATCGCATTGGCCAGGGCGGCGGCGGCGGGGGGCACCGGCGGCTCGCCAATACCGCGGATCCTGTCGGCGGTCTCAAGCCCGCGCACCACGATTTCGGGGCATTGATAAAGCCGCATGCCGGGAAAGCTGTCGAAATTCTCTTGCTCGGCGGCGCCACCGGCATAGGTGATCTCGCAATTCATCGCATGGCCAAGGCCAAAGATCACGCCACCTTTGATAAGCCCCTCGAAATTCACCGGATCAAGGATGCGCCCCACATCGGCGGCCACGAACACCCGGTCGATTCTGATGCCTGCGTCGGTCTCACTGACCTCGATCACCTGCGCACAGGGCACCCCGAACGACAGGCAAAACGCCACGCCACGCCCCCGGCGCGCCTCAATCTCGCTGCCCCAGTTCGACATCTCACCGACCGCCTCAAGCACCTTGCGAGAGGGGGCGTGATTGCACAGGCGAAGCCGCTCGGCCAAAGGATCGGCCCCCGCCGCATGGATCAGCTCATCCAGCAGGCAGTCATGGAAAAACCCGTTCGACGAGGCCCCGACCGAGCGCCACGAACTGATCGGCGCCAGTTCCGGCGCGCGATAGCCGGTGACGCGGTAATTGGCGATATCGAACGGCTGATCCCAGGCCCCGGCCACGATCTGAAGGTCAGGCCCCGGTGTTGGCAGGCCCTGACGCCCCATCTGCGAGGCCATGACCGAGGGCATGGCGATGCCAAGGTCAAAACTCTCGACCTGACCGTTCTTGACCCGGCCCCGACCGCGCGCCATGGCAATCTGGCGCGGGTAATCGTGGGTCATATCCTCTTCGCGCGAATAGGTCAGCTTGACCGGCGTGCCGGGCACCGCCATCGCCAGCGTGGTGGCGTGGCGCACCACGTCATCCTCAAGGCGGTGTCCAAAGCTTCCGCCGATCATCAGGGCGTGGATATGCACGTTTTCGGCGTCGATCCCGGTCAGGTTTGCTACGTTTTTCTGAACAAAACGCGGGATTTGCGTGCCGGTCCAGACGTCAACCCGGCCCGCGCCGACAAGCACGGTGGCATTGATCGGCTCCAACGGGGCATGCGCGAGGTAGGGCGCGCGGTACTCGACGGCAAGGTCGCCGCCTTGGGCCAAAGCCGCGTCAACATCGCCCGCGTCGCGAAACTGGCTGTCTTGGTGTGCGGGGGTGAAACTCTCGCCAAGGGCGGTCCAATGCCCGTCCATCTTGGTCGGATAGGGCGCCGGGCCCCACTCGACCTCGACCGCCAAAGCCGCCTGAAACGCGCGCCATGTGTTGTTGGCGATCACGCCGATCGGGCAGCCTTCGAGGTGCGCAAAGCCGCAGACCAGGGTTTTGCCATAGCGCGCCTTGAATTCGTGCAGTTCGCTGCCGTCGACCAGCCGGGCGATGATTTCGCGAACGTCATACGGAAAGCGGGTGTCCTGCGGGACGATGCCGTAGATCTCGTCTCCGGCGT
>JAVVFB010000283.1:0-3582 GCA_032251095.1 Roseovarius sp.
GATCAGATCAAGAAGGTTGGCGAAGAATATGATAAAAATACGATTAAGAACCTGATCGCCATAATCGGTGTGATCGAAAAGTTGGGCGACTTCTTTTCTAAAGAGGCGAAGGGTAAACTGAAGGCAATTACAGAGCTGAAGGACGGGCTTGAAAAAGAACACGAAGCATTTCTTGCTTCGGTAAAGAGTCAAATCGATAATTTCACTGAGAAGCTAGAAAATCTTAGAACACTTTCTGCGTTCCAATTTAAAGACGGTGAAAAAGTTTCTGAAAAACTGTAAGCGGTAAATCACCAACGCCCTTGCGCTGGCCGGACTTGTCATTTTTGCCCGTTGCGGTGTAGATTTCTCCTCGACAGGGAGCGTTGCATTGCCACCGACAGGAAGTCGCCAGGCTGCATCCCGTAAAGCCCCTGCTGCAGGGAAGCGGCAGGGGCTTTGTCACCTCTACGGCAGCAGGGCCTCGATGGCCTCCAGGCTGTCGGCCCGGGGCAGCTCGGTGAACACCTGGCGCAGGTAATCATAGGGCTCCAGCCCGTTGGCCTTGGCGGTCTCGATCAGCGAGTACAGGTTGGCGCTGGCCTGCACGCCCCGGACCGAGTCGCTGAACAGCCAGTTCTTGCGCCCGAGCACGAAGGGGCGGATGGTGTTCTCGGCGGCGTTGTTGTCGATCGCCAGGCGACCGTCCTCCAGGTAGCCGATCAGCTTGCCCCATTCGTTGTGCAGGTAGTTCAGCGCCCGGCCGGTCGCGCTTTGGGGCGGGACCTGGGGCAGGACCTCATCGAGCCAGATGCGCAGTTCAGCGAGGATCGGTTGCGCATGGTGTTGGCGATGGGCGTAACGTTGCGCCGCGGTGAACGTGCGCGCCTGCTGCTCGACCCGGTACAGCTTCTGGATCAGGCCCAGGGCGCGATGCGCCTTGCCGCGTTTTTTCTTTTTGCCCTGCGCCTTGAGCGCCTCATCGAACTTGCGCCGGGCGTGCGCCCAGCAGCCGATGTGCCTCAGGCCGTGCAGGGTGATCGCCGCGTCATAGCCGGCATAGCCGTCGGTCTGCAGGGTGCCCGCGAAGCCCTCCAGCAGGCGCTTGGGCACCGCCTGACTGCGCGAGGGGTCGTAGTCATACAGGATCACTGGCTGATCGGGCGGCCCGCCGCGTTGCAACCAGAGATAGGATTTGGCCTGCGCGGTCTTGCCCGGCTCCTTGAGTACCTGCACCGGGGTCTCGTCCATCTGCAGGATGTCATACCCCAGCAGCCGCTCGCGCAGCAGGTTGATCAGCGGCTGGATCAGCTGCCCCGCCTGGATCATCCAGTTCGCGAGCGTGGCACGCGGGATGTCCACGCCGATGCGCTGGAGGATGGTCTCCTGGCGGTACAGTGGCAGGGCATCCTGGTATTTCGAGACGGTGATGTGCGCCAGCAGGCCCGGTGAGGCCAGGCTTTTCGGGATCGGCTGCGCCGGCGTCGGCGCGGTCTTGATGCACTGCCCACAACTGCAGGCGTACTGCTTGCGGATATGGCGGATCACCTGGATCTTGGCCGGGATGATATCCAGCTGCTCCGAGGTGACTTCGCCGATCTCGGCCAACCACTGACCGTCATGCGGGCAGACCCGCTCGGCCTCACTGAGTGCATGTACGACCTCGACCCTCGGCAGATGCTCCGGCAGCGGCTTACGCCCGGTCTTCCTGCGGGAATGGGCCGGGACGGTGACCGTCTCGTCTTCATCCGCCACCGGGGTGTCGGCCTCGACCTCGGCTTCATCGAACAGCCGGATCTGATCCGGCGACAGCTTTTCACTGCGCGCCGCAAAGCGCCGCGCCAGCGCGAGGTTCAGTTGTTCCTGGAGGGAGAGGACTTTGGTTTGCAGGTGTTCGTTGTGTTGCACTAGCGCTTGGTGATCGGCCTGCAGCTGCGCATTGCGCGCAACCTGATCGGCCACCAATGACTTCAGCGCTTCAACGTCATCGGGCAGTTGATCCAGTGCAATCGCCATGCTTGGGATTATAGCGCAAAGACACGCGATATGCGCTACAAGACACTGCGAAAGTGCAACCGCTCATGCGGCTGTAGCCGCAGGATATCGTAGCCGTCCAGCAGCCAGTTCAGCTGTTGGCCGCTCAGCGTGATCACCTCGCTGTCCGTCATCCGGCGCGGCCACTTGAACCGATCCCGTTCCAGGCGTTTGTGCCACAGGCAGAAGCCGTTGCGCTCCCAATACAGGATTTTCACCTTGTCGCGCCGGCGGTTGCAGAACACGAACAGCTGTTCGCAAAAGGGGTTCAGCTGCAGGGCCTCTTCCACCAACACGGCCAGCCCGTTGATGCCCTTGCGAAAATCCACCACCTCCCGGCACAGATACACGGCGGGCAACGCGTTCGAGGGCCGCATCATCCCAGGGCCGCTGCCGTGTTCAACACAGCGGTTAAGGTGGCGGCATCCACCGCACCACAAAACGCGACCGACACCCCGTTGGGCAACTGGATGCGCCACTCACGGTCTGCAGCCGGATCAGCAGCCAGTTGGACTTGTTGAAAGCGCGTTGCGGGCCTGCGCGGTAGCACGCCCTTCTTGATCAGCATCTTCTTGCCCGCATACATCGCCTGCGCGGCAAGGCCATGCGCTGCGGCATACTCGGCGATGGTCTTGCCGGAGGCGTCACAGGACTGCACCTGCTCCAGCCAGAAACGTTGGCGCTCAGTCAGGGCCGCCTCTCTCGATTCCGTCATCATCTTTCTCCGCGGTGATTGGAATCGCGAAGCGTGCGGGAGAATGAATCAAGGCGGTAGGGCGGGGTTTATTTGACGCTTACGATGGATATCAGACCTGAATGGTACTTGGTTAAGCCGCGTCATCCCCGCAAAGGCGGGGATCCAGATACCGCCGTGACCAATAGATTCCCGCCTGCGCGGGAATGACGGAAAAGGTAATAATCAGAGGTGCATTGAAGCCAATACCAATACGCCCTGCCGGGTAAAACCTGTCCCCGGAAACGACGAACTCTACGAACTCCTCGGCAGAGCAGGGATTTTCCTTCGAGAAATTAGAAAAGCCCGCACAGGGCGGGCTTGGCTGTCCGGCATTCATGGTGCCGGAGAGAGGAATCGAACCTCCGACCTACTGATTACGAATCAGTTGCTCTACCGACTGAGCTACTCCGGCGACGGCGGCAAGTATAAAAGATGCCGTGCGCGGGGTCCATTTTGGTTTTCAGGGGGTTAGGGGTTACCTAACGCCAGGTCGCGGTCTTTAATATACCCCCTCACCCTAACCCTCTCCCCCTGAAAGGGGGAGAGGGGATTGTCTGAGGGTGTGTTTCAGGCGGCCCAGCCGAGCTCCTTCGCCCTGGCCCGGGCCTGGGCCGGGACGTCGGTCTGCACGAAGTGCTTGTGCAGGACCTGGACGCCGATCATATGGTTGATGACGGCGTCGAGCTGGACCTGGGTGGAGGCGCTGGTCTCGGGGTTCTCGTGCTTCTCGAACAGGGCGCGCACACCGGCCGGGTCGAGGATGCCGGCGATCCCGCACACCTTCAGGCCTCCTGCCGGTCGCCGGCGCGGCGGTGCCGCGTCCGCGCGCGGCC